>DATFTF010000285.1:0-2085 GCA_035262245.1 Thermoanaerobaculia bacterium | reverse complement strand
CGACGGCGCCGGGAGTCGCGAACTGGGCCGAGAGACGGTCGAGCGTGGCCTTCGCCGTTTCCTCGCTGGAGAAGGCTCCGGCCTGGACGGCGAAGACGGCGCCACCGGCGCGCCCCGTCGGCTGGAACCGGAACGTGCCTCTCTGGACCTCCGCCTGTCCGCCTGCCGCCAGGATCCACTTCTGACCCGGCGGACCGTAGACGAATTCGGACGCGTCGCTCTTCCAGCCCACCCGATAGAGAGTTCCGGAGGGCGCGGCCGTCGCCGGCACCGTCACCGGACCCACGCGGGGTCCCGCGGTCGGCGTGGGCGTCGGACCGGGCGAGGGACTGGCCGCGGGAGAAGCGGGTGACGGAGTTTCCTCGGGGGCCGGCGCGCTCCCCTTCCCCTGAAACACCGCGCACGCCGAGGTCAGAGCCAGGGCCAGGGGCAGGACGACGACGACTCGCCGGACGCGCAAGTCAGAACTGCGACTGGATGTGGGCCCGCGACGAGGTCTTGCGGAAATCGGCGCCCCGCAGCGGCACGACCACGCACATCTCGTACAGACGGCTGCGAATCCGGTAGCCCAGCCTGTCCTCGAGACGCTCCTTCTCGCCGGACACCGCGTCCGGCTCATCTTCGAAGTTCGACGTCGCGATGGTGATCTTCTTCCTGTTGTAGCGCGTGTTGAGCAGGTTGTAGAGGACGTCCTGGACCCAGGGATGCGGCTTGGAGGCGCCCAGCTCGTCGAGCACGATCAGCTCCGCGTCCACGACGGGCGTCAGGACCGATTCCTTGGACTGGTCGGCGTCCGGGCGGAAGCTCGTCTGGATCCGGAGCAACAGGTCGGAGAAGTCGACGTAGAGGCCCAGCACGCCTTTGGTCGCTGCGAGCTCGGAGAGGATCGCGCAGGCCAGATGCGTCTTGCCACGGCCGGACGGTCCCACGAAGAGGAGGCCGGCGTCGACGAAGGGATAGCGATCCACGAACTCGCGGGCCTTGGTCTTGGCCTGCTGAAGCGAAAGCGTGTTGTCCAGGAAGTTCTCCAGCGAGTTGTCCCGGTACCGCTCGGGAATCGCGGCGGCGGCCAGCCGCCCATGCCGGATGGCCGAGTCCCGACAGACGCAAGGCTTCGCCGTCCTGCGCCCCTCGACGACGTCGAGGAGCCAGCCGGTGCCGCCGCAGTTGGCGCAGGTGGCCTCGCGGGCAGAGTCGGTCATCGAATCAACCAGCCTCCCCCTCCCATCGAATCAATTCTCGGGCAAACCCGCTTCGATGAAGACACGCCGGCGGCGGGGCCCTTCCAGATACCGCTTCAAGTCCGCCAGGCTCGATTCCCACCCGGCCGCCGCCTTGCCCCGGTATTGGTCGTAGGCCGGCCCGGCGTCGGGAACGTCCTGTTCCACGGTGACCAGGCATCCGCCCTCGCTCTCGGTGAACGTGCAGACGATCGACAGACCTTCCAGGTTGTCGCCGAGGCTCGGCTCGTAGGAGATGTCGCGCACGACCAGCAGCCGGCCGCGCTCGAACTCCGCGATCTTTCCGAGGATCGTCGCTTCCGTCCGGCCGCGCCGATCCGTGAACCCGATCGCCCAGTTGCCGCCGGGGCGAAGACCCACCAGGGCCCCCTCGCAGAGCCACGACAGCAGATCGCCAACGCGCGTGAAGGCATCGAAGGCGTCCAGGGGGCTCGCGCCGACGGACACGGAGCGGATGACCGGATCACTCACCGTAAGATTGTAACGCGAAGGATCGGGTCATCGGGTCATCGGGTCATCGGCTGAAGTTTCCAAATCGAGACTTCGTTTTGACGGGATCACCCGATCACCTGATCACCAGATCACCCGATTCTTCCATATACTCCCGGCCCCATGGCCTCCGCGCTCGACGCGCTGCGTCGCGACGTCTCGGCGAGCCTGCGCGACGCAGTCCGCCGGCGCTTCGAGCTCTCGATCGATCGCATCGTCCTCGAACGGCCGCCGCGCGTGGCCCTGGGAGACCTGGCCTCTCCACTGGCCTTCGATCTGGCCAAGACGCTCAAGCAGCCGCCCCGCAAGATCGCCGCGGAGATCGTGGATGCCTGCGCCCTTCCGCCCGGTGTGG
>DATFTF010000284.1:0-3664 GCA_035262245.1 Thermoanaerobaculia bacterium | reverse complement strand
GCTCGTTCCTGCTTCTGGCCGAGATCCTGACCGACGCGGACCTGCCTCCGGACGATCCGATCGCCGAGCGCTGCGGCACCTGCAGCCGTTGCCTGGAGGCCTGCCCCACGCAGGCCTTCTCCGCTCCCGGCGTGGTCGACGCTCGCCGCTGCATCGCCTACTGGACGATCGAGCACCGCGGCCCGCTTCCCGACGCGGTCAAGGCGCAGATCGGACCGCACGTCTTCGGGTGCGACGTCTGCCAGGAGGTCTGTCCGTTCAACGCGCCGCTCGCGTCTCCGGAACCGGCGGACGTTCCGACCCGGGCGCAGTGGCTGCAGACAGGCGGCGGAGAGTGGCGCCGGCGGTGGGGCGCGACGGCGTTGAATCGGGCCGGACGCCGCGGCCTTCAGCGCAATGCGGCAGCCTCCGCGGGCGGGGCCGGCGACGCAGCCTGCGGACCGCTCCTCGCTCGGCATGCGCAAGGGGGCGACGCCGGACTCGCCGACGCCGCCGCGTGGGCCCTCCGGAGGCTGCCCGTCTACTCCCGCAGCCTGAGCTGACCCTGGGGGCGAAGGAATAACTGGCGCTTTTCCAAGAAGCTATTTCCTCGCCCAGAGCCGCGGGCTTCTCCCGGAGCGGGGCCTCTCGGGCGGGGCTTTCTGCGCTGGGCGGCCGCTCGGCGACCGGCGCCGAGAATTTTCCAAACCAAGGCCAGCGCCGCGGCCGAGAGCCCGGCGGCCCACGTGGTGGTCAAGCTCGGAGGCCGCCCCATCCCCGCGAGGGAGACGTCCGCGAGCGAGCCCCGGATACACTCTCCGCAGGGACGAAAGGACGGCCATGGACCTCCAGAACTCTCTGTATCTGCTGCTGCTCTTCCTTTCGCTGCTGCTTTCGGCGTTTTTCGCCGGATCGGAGACGGCCCTGGTCTCGCTGGGGCGCATCGATCTGGCGCGGATGCGGGAGGCCGGCGACCGGCGCGGGGCGGTCATCCGCGGATTGCGCGCTCACACGCCGCGCCTGCTGGCGACGATCCTGATCGGCCAGAATCTCTTCACCACGTCGGCCTCCGTTTTCGCCACCGCGCTCGCCACCAACTGGGTGGGCGAGGCCTACGGCGTCCCGGCGGCGATTCTCTTCTCGACGGTGGCCTTGTTCGTTTTCGCCGAGATGACCCCCAAGGCCATTGCGGCGGCCTCGCCCGTGACGATCTCCCGCGCGGTTGCCAATCCCATGGCGGTGATGATGAAGGTTCTCTCGCCGGTGGCGAGTCTCTGCGTCCGATGGACGACGCGCGCGCTGCGGCTGGCCGGAATCAAGGAGCGCACGCCGAAGCTGACAGAAGAAGAGATGAAGAGCGTGATCAACCTGGGAGCCGACGAAGGCGTCATCCACGGGGAGGAGCGCCGCCTCCTGCACAAGGTCCTCGACTTCGGCGACAAGACGGCCCGCGACATCATGGTGCCCCGCACGAAGGTGGTGGCCCTTCCGGACACCGCCCGCTACGCCGACGTCCGCCTGGTGCTGCGCGAGCACAAGCTCTCCCGCGTTCCGGTCTATCGGGGCACTCTGGACAACGTCGTCGGGATCCTGCACGCCAAGGATCTTTTCGGCATCACCGACGAGGAGGAGCAGACCTTCCGGATCGATCAGTACGTCGATCCGCCCTTCCTCGTTTCGGAGTTCAAGCAGGCCGAGGAGCTCTTCCGCGAAATGCGCCGCCGACGGACGCACATGGCGATCGTGGTGGACGAGTTCGGAGGGACCGCCGGCCTGGCCACGATCGAGGATGCCATCGAGGAGCTGCTCGGCCCGATCCAGGACGAGTACGACGAGGAGGAAACGCCGGGCTTCGCGCCCGCCGGGGAGCGCCGCTACCTGCTGGACGGCAGCTTCCGGCTCGACGATCTTGAGGAGCAGTTCGGCATTGCGCTTCCGCGCGAGCAATCGGAGACCGTTGCCGGACACCTGCTCTGGCGGTTCGGCCGCATTCCCCGCAAGGGAGAGCGGTGGCGCGGACGCCGCGCCGACTTCGTCGTAGAAGAGGCGACTCCGACGGCCATCCGGAAGGTGATGATGATTCTGCCGGAGAAGAAGTGAAGAAGAATCGGGTGACTGAGCGATCGGGTGATCGGGTGATTTTTTCAAACGAGAGATGCCTCGCCGAAATCACCCGATGACCCGATGAACCGATCACCCGATCGGTCCTAGACGGACACGCTGTCCATCCGCGATCGGAGGCTTCTTGGAGACCCGAACAGTAACTCTCATCAAGGGCGACGGCATCGGCCCGGAGATCGCCGACGCCGTGGTGTCGATTCTGGAGGCTGCCGGGGCTCCCCTCGCGTTCGAGGAGCAGGTCGTGGGGCGCGCGGCCGAGGAGCGGGAGGGGGATCCGCTCCCCGCCCGGGTCCTGGAGGCGGTGCGCCGGACGGGCGTGGCGTTGAAGGGGCCAGTCGGCACTCCCGTTGGAAAGGGCTTCGCCTCGGTCAACGTGCGCCTGCGCAAGGCGCTCGACCTCTACGCGAACCTCCGGCCGGTCAGGAACGTCCCGGCGGTGGAGAGCCGGTTCCACAATGTAGATATTGTTGTCGTGCGCGAGAACACCGAGGACCTCTACAGCGGCCTGGAGCACACCGTGGTGCCGGGGGTGGTCGAGTCCCTGAAGATCATCACCGAGGCGGCGTCTACGCGCATCGCCCGGTACGCCTTCGACTACGCGCGCAAGCACGGCCGCCGCCGCATCACCGCGATCCACAAGGCCAACATCATGAAGCTCTCCGACGGTCTCTTCCTCGAATGTTTCCGCCGTGTGGCCGAGGACTATCCGGACATCCAGGCCGACGACCGCATCGTCGACGCCGCCTGCATGCGACTGGTCATGAACCCGGAGGTCTTCGACGTGCTGCTGCTGGAGAACCTCTACGGCGACATCGTCTCGGATCTGGCGGCCGGCCTGGTGGGCGGACTGGGAGTCGTGCCCGGCGCGAACCTCGGACCGCACGCCGCGATCTTCGAGGCCGTCCACGGCACCGCGCCCGACATCGCCGGCCAGGACCGGGCCAATCCCACAGCGCTGCTGCTCTCGGCCATCCTGATGCTGAGGCACCTGGATCTGCCTGCGAAAGCCGACCGCGTCGAAAAGGCCCTTCTGGCCACGCTCGCGGCGGGAATCCGCACGCCCGACATCGGCGGAAAAGCGGGCACGAAGGCCTTCGCGAGAGCGGTGGCCGAGCGGGCCGGAGGAGATTGATTCATTGATTCATTGATTCATTGATTCATTGATTCATTGATTCATTGATTCATTGAAGGATTGGGGCTCGACGAGTCCCAATTCAAGCTCGAGTCAATGAATCAATGATTCAATTCTTCAATTCCCTTCTCCGCAGGAGGAACCGCCAGATCGGCCGTCCCTCCGCCCGGTACTTGATCTCGTAGTGCGTCGGGGGCGGCGAGGGCACGGACTCCCACTCCAGGCGCTCGAGCGCGGGGACGCTCTCGAGCAGAGGCTTGAGCGCCGCCCCGTAGTCGGGATGGTCGGTCTGGATGCGCAAAAGACCGCCCGGTTCGAGCGCGTCCGCCACGACCTCGAGAAACACGCCGTCGAGCAGCCGCCTCTTCCTCTGCTTCTTCTTAGGCCAGGGGTCGGGGAAGTAGACATGGAAGGCGCGCACCGAGCGCGCCG
>DATFTF010000283.1:0-2105 GCA_035262245.1 Thermoanaerobaculia bacterium | reverse complement strand
GAAGTCGCGGAGCGCGGCTTTTCCCACGTGACCCTCGAGGACATCGCCGCCCGCGCCGGAGTCTCGAAGGGTGTCACGCTCTACTACTTCTCCTCGAAGGAAGACCTCTTCCGCGAGCTCTTCTCCTGGCTGATCGATTCGATACACGAGCGCATGCGGGAGGCGGTCGCGTCCGTGGACGATCCCGTCGAGAAGGTCCGGGCGCTGGTCGCCCTGATCTTTCCGTCTCCTTCGAAGAACCGCGCCTTCTTTCGCGCCTACGTGGACTTCTGCGGCCTCGCGGCGCGGCGCGAGCCGTTCCGCGTCATCGATGAGCGCTTCTATGCCGGCTGCCGTGAAGTGGACCGCGGAATCGTCGAGGAGGGGATCCGCCGCGGGTCCTTCGCCGCGCGCGATCCGGAGGAGGCCGCCTCGACCCTGCGCGCGATCTTCGACGGCCTGATGCTGCAATGGCTGGCCGAGAAGGACCCCGAGGAGAGCTTCGGGAAATACCGTGACCGCTGCGAAACCGAATTGCTCCGTTACTTGACCGGCGCCGCCCGGACACCGAGGAGGAAGGAAAAATGACGAGCATGAAACCGCCGGAGAGGGTCTGCGCCAACGAGGGGTGCGAGCGGATCGCCGAGCCGGACAGCCTGCTCTGCTCCGAATGCAGCCTCGAGTGGTCCCTCTTCCACCGCGAGGTCCGGATCCAGGAGATGGCGAACGGCGGCGTTCCCGTCCCCGGCCCGGGCATCCCGGTTCCGCTCCCGCACTGACGGACGGGCGCCGCGGCGGCTCCGCTAGAATCCGGCGCCGATGACGGAGGAGGGTCGGGAAGCCGGCGCGGCGTGGTGGGAGGGGAGCGGCCGCCTCTCCGGCAAGGTCTCCTTCGTGACCGGGGCCTCGCGCGGGATCGGCGAGGCGATCTGCCGGCGCTTCGCGTCCGAAGGCGCCCGCGTGGCCCTCGCCGCGCGCGATGAGGTCGCCTGCCAGCGGATCGCGGCCGACATTTCCCGGAAGGGGGGCGAGGCCCTGGCGATCGGCTGCGACGTCACCCTCCCGTTCTCCCTTTCCAACGCGATCGCCTCGACCGTCGCGAAGTGGGGACGGATCGACGTCCTCGTCAACGGCGCGGGGCTCGGCGGACCGACCCCGCTGTCGGATCCGGACGACTCGCGCTGGAACGCCATCCTCACGACGAACCTGACCGCGGTCTTCCGCGTGACCCGCGAGGCGGCTCCGTTTCTCCCCTCCGGGGGCCGGGTCTTGAACATTTCCTCGGTCCTGGGGCGTTTCGGCGTCGCGGGAATGGCCGCCTACGCCGCCTCCAAGCATGGAATCATCGGGCTGACACGGGTTCTCGCCCTGGAACTCGCCCCGCGGCGGATCACGGTCAACGCGCTCGTGCCCGGCTGGGTCGAGACCGACATGGCCCGGGCCGGCTTCCGCCGCCTGGCCGGAGGCGACGAGGAAGAGGGGAGGCGGAAGGCCGCGAAGATGGCTCCACTCGGGCGTGTCCTCGATCCGGAGGAGGTGGCGGGCCTCGCCGCGTACCTCGCTTCGGGGGAGGCGATGTCGGTCACGGGCCAGGCGATCACGATCGACGGCGGCCAGGTCATGCCGTGAGCAGCCGGGCCGCCGGCTCCGCTTCCAGCCGGCTGCTCGCGGGACTCTTTTTCGCGCTCCTCGCCGCCGCGGCGTTCTGGCCGGTCGTTTCCGGCCGGCGCCACTTCTTTCATTTCGATCTGCGGTACGAGCATCTCCCGGTATGGGACGTCACCCAGCGCGCGCTCCTCGCTCGGGAGAGCCCCTTCTGGATCGACGGCGAGTACTGCGGCCATCCCCTGCTCTTCCATCAGGAGGCGCCGGTCTTCTATCCGCTGACGGTCCCGCTCCTGCTGACGGGGGCGCCGGTCGCGCGGCTGGCCGATCTTTTCTCCCTCTTCCACTTCTGGTTGGCGGGGTTCGCGGCTTACCTCCTCCTCGAGGATCTCGGGACGAGCCGCCTCGCGGCGCTTTTCGGCGGAGTGGCCTGGATGCTCTCGGCTCGCGTTCTGCAGAGCGCAATCTGGCCCAATGCGGTCGCGGCCTCCGCCCTGCTCCCGCTCCTTCTGCTCGGCATT
>DATFTF010000282.1:0-6928 GCA_035262245.1 Thermoanaerobaculia bacterium | reverse complement strand
AGCCCGCGAATACGATTTCATCGATCTGCGCTGCGGGAGCGATCAGGCGGGCGAGCGGCCGGCCGTAGGGATAGACGGGAGAAGGCGCAGAAACGGGAGACGCCGCCAGCTCCGCCGTCACGATGGGCGACTGCGCCTGCGGCGATGCAGCCGCCCGGGCGAGCCGGGGCCTGAACTCAGCGCGCGCCTGCCGCTGGGCGAGCCAGCCGCGCAGGTAATGCCATCCCGCCGCCCCGCAGAGCGAGAGCCCGGAGACGAAGAGCAGAAGACCGGCCCACCGGCGTTTGTTCACAACCTCCGACTATTCATGACTCGCGCCAATGCGCCTTTGCCCGTGCGGCCAGGCGTTAGAATCTTCACCATGGATGCCCGGGAAGGCGCGCTCGAGCTGTGGCAGGAAGGGACCGCGCGCCTTCTCGCCGGAGACCTTTCCGAGGCTATTTCCCTCTTCACGCGTTCGCTCGAGCTGTGTCCCACGGCCGAGGCCTACACCTTCCGCGGTTGGGCCTATTCGTTTTCCGGAGATGTCGATGAGGCGATCGCGGAGTGCCGCAAGGCCATTGCCACGGACCCGACATTTGGAAACCCTTACAACGACATCGGTTGTTACATGATCGAGAAAGGGGAGCTCGAGGAGGCGGAACGCTGGTTCGAGCGGGCGAAGAAGGCGCCGCGTTACGAGCCGCGCCACTTCCCCTACTTGAACCTCGGGAGGCTCTACGTGGCTCGCGGAGATCTGGTCCAGGCCTTGGCCGAGTTCGAAGGAGCGCTGGCGGAGAATCCCGGTGATGCCATCGCGATACAGTACCTGGAGGCGCTCAAGTACCAGGTCAACTGAGCCATCGTCCAAGGTCTAAGGTCTAAGGTCTAAGGTCTAAGGTCCAAGGTCTGAGGTCTGAAGTCTGAGGTCTGAGTCGACAACCTTAGACTTTAGACATTAGACTTTAGACCCGGTTCGGGGGGAATCTGCGACTCCCCGAACGCGTTGAAAGGAGAGGCGCTTCGCGCCTCAAGGAGATCACAATGGATCGCTTCGGGACGGATGGTTCGATGACGCCCGCGTCGGCCTTTACCACCACCACGGCCGCCGGCGCTGAGCGGGTCACCGCGTTTCTCCGCAAGGTCTACGGATGGATGTGCGTGGGACTCGGTATCACCGCGATTGTTTCCTTCGCGGTCACGGCTTTTGCCGGTCCGGCCTTTTTCGCGCAGCATCCCTTCGCGTTCTTCGGCGCCGCGATCGTCGAGATCGGCCTGGTGTTTTACCTGTCGGCGCGCGTCAACCGCCTGGCTCCGGCGACCGCAGCCGGACTGTTCATCCTGTATTCGGCGTTGAACGGCGCCACGCTGTCGATGATCTTCCTCGCCTACAGCACGACTTCGATCGCGACGACCTTCGTGGTGACGGCGGGCATGTTCGGGGCTCTGGCGCTCTTCGGGACCACGACCAAGCGCAGCCTGGCCGGCGTCGGACAGTTTGTCTTCATGGGGCTGATCGGCCTGCTCCTGGCCATGCTGGTCGGGTTCTTCTGGCACAGCGCGGCCCTGCAGTTCGTCATCTCCGTTGTCGGCGTGATCGTCTTCACCGGGCTGACGGCCTGGGACGCACAGCGGTTGAAACAGATGGCGACCGTGCTGCCGGATGGAACCTCCGGCTCCTACGCCGTCGTGGGCGCGCTTTCGCTGTACCTCGACTTCATCAACCTCTTTCTCTTCCTGCTTCGCTTCATGGGCGGCAGCCGCCGCAGCTAAGCCGTCGCCGGAGCTGCGCTTGGCGAATCTGCGCGCTGGTGCGCGCACCGGCCTGCGGCTCGCCCAAAGGGGCTCGACCGCAGTCCTGATCGCCAAGCTCCGCTCCGGCTCCCGTAGCGCGAGTCGTTTCGCGGATCCAGTCCGCGAAACTTGGTCGCGCCGCGAAGGCACCGAGAAGCCGGGCGGGGACGAGCCCTCCGAAAGCTCGTCGCTTTACTTCCCGGCGTTCTCGCGCGTTCCCGGCGTTGGCCTCACTCCCCGGGGCCGGTTCCCACTAGGGGCAGGCTTCCGATTGCCACGTCGGCCGCCGGCCGCGGGGCTTCCGTCTCGGCCGGCTTTTCCGTCTCGCCCGGGTTGCGGAAGAGGTTGGTTTCGACGCCGTACTGGCGCTCGTAGAGATCGGCGTAGCGGCCTCCCCGGGCGAGCAGCTCCTCGTGCCGCCCGCGCTCCGCGATGAGCCCGTCCTCCACCACCAGGATCGCGTCGGCCTTGCGGATGGTCGAGAGACGGTGGGCGATGACGAACGTCGTGCGTCCTTTCATCAGCTCCGCCAGCCCCTCCTGGATCAGCGCCTCGCTTTCGCTGTCCAGCGACGACGTCGCCTCGTCGAGGATCAGGATGCGCGGATCGGCCAGAATGGCCCTCGCGATGGCCACCCGCTGCCGCTGGCCTCCGGAGAGCTTGACCCCGCGCTCGCCGACGACGGTATCGTAGGAATCGGGAAGGCTGCGCACGAAATCGTCGCACCGGGCGATCGCCGCGGCGCGCAGGACCTCCTCGCGGGAGGCCTCAGGCCGGGCATAGGCGATGTTTTCGAAGACCGTTCCGTCAAAGAGGAAGTTGTCTTGCAGAACGACGCCCAGCTGCGATCGGTAATCGGCCAGCCGCACGCGGGCCAGGTCGTAACCGTCGACCAGGATCTGCCCCGAGGTCGGCCGGTAGAAGGCGGCGACCAATCCGATCATCGTGCTCTTGCCGGATCCCGACGGGCCGACCAGAGCGGTCGACGTGCCGGGCTCGGCGACGAAGGAGATGCCTTTCAACACCGGAACGCCCGGCTGGTACTCGAAGTGCACATCGCGGAACTCCACCTTGCCGACGACGCGGGGGAGGGACTCGCGCCCGGAGTCCCCTTCGTCCTCGGTGAGCTCGTTGCGGATCTCCCGGATGCGCTCGAGACCGGCGAAGGCTTCCGTAATCTGGCTCCCGATCGAGACGATCTGGACGACCGGGCCGACCAGGACTCCCAGGAACAGCGTGAACGAGACGAAGTCCCCGATCGTCATGCGGCCGGCCAGCACGTCGCGTCCGCCGACCCACATGATCGTGACGCTGACCACTCCCAGGAGCAGCGTCGAGAAAGCCGACACGAGGGAGAACCCGGTCATGGTTTTCGCCACGTTTCGGAAGAGGCGATGCACGCCTCGGGAGAAGACCAGCGCCTCGCGGCGCTCGGCGCGATAGGCCTTGACCACGCGCACCCCGGAGAAGGACTCCGTCAGACGCCCGGAGACCTCGGCGTTGATCTTGGAGCGCTCGCGAAAGAGCGGCCGCAGGGTCTTGAAGGCGTAGAAAAGCACGAGGCCGAAAAGGGAGAGGACGGCGAGCGCGATCCCGGTCAGCCGGGCGTTCTTGTAGAAGAGGATTCCCAGGGCCAGGACCGCCGTCAGCAGGCCCCCGATGACCTCGACCAAGCCCGTCCCCACGAGATTGCGGATTCCTTCGGCATCGGTCATGACCCGCGAGAGGAGCGAGCCCACCTTGGTCTGATCGAAGTAGGAGACCGAAAGCCGCCCCACGTGGCGCTGCACGGCTCGCCGCATCTCGGTGATCGAGCGCTGCGCCGCCTTTCCCAGAAGCTGAGAGAGCGAGAAGGACGTCACGGCCTGGATGAGCGTGGCGCCCCCGGCGATGGCAACCAAGAGAGGAAGGAGCTGCCGCCGGCCCTTGACGATCACGTCGTCTAACAGCCACTTGCTCGCACCCGGGAGCACGAGGCCGCAGACCCGGTTCACGATCAAAATCGCCAGTCCGAGGGCCAGCCGGCTGCGCCGGGCGCGGATCAAATCCACGGCGTCCTTGACGACCGCCTTGAGCGGGGGCGCCTTCTTTTTCTTCTTCTCCTCGGACGTACCCGCGCGGGCGGCGCGCCCCGCTCCTCGGGAGGAGCGCGAGGAGACCGAGCCGCCCAGCAGCGGAGATCGGGCCATGTGCCTAGCGATCCTCCGCCGGCCGGTTCGCGCTCAAAGCCTTGGATCCTTGTCCAGCCATTCCTTGTGGAACAGTGCGTCCCGCCGCTCTCTGCCCGAGAAGACCCACCTTATCAAGTACGCCGCGACCAATGGACCGAGGTTCGCCATTGACAAATAATACTTTCTAGACAAAATATATTTTCAAGTGGCCGGGACTGTTCCGCTCGATCCCATTTCCGACCTCGCCCGCGCCGCGGCGATCCTGCACCCCGTGCGCCTGGCGATCTTGAGGCATGCCGTGCAGCCCGTTTCGGCCACGGAGCTGGGCCGCCGGCTTTCCCTGCCTCGCCAACAGATGAATTACCACCTTCGAAGGCTTGCCCGCGCCGGCTTCGTCAAGCGGGCCGGACGGCGCCGCCGCCGCAACATGGTCGAGCAGCGTTATGTGATCGGAGCACACGGCTTTCTTCTCGACCCGGGCCTTCTGGGCGCGGTCGGCGCCGACTGGCGTCGCATCGGGGATGCGGGAAGCCCCGCTTATCTGCTGGCTCTCGGCGCCCAGGTCCAGTCCGACCTCCTCCGCCTTGGCCCCACAGCCGTTGTGACGGCCGAGGGCTCCGCCGTCCTGTCCTTCAAGTCGCAATTTCGTTTCGAGACGGAAGAGCGGCGCGAGGCGTTCGCCCGCGCCCTGCGGGAGGCGATCGTCGAAGTTATCGCGCGATACACCGCAGCCTATGGGCGGCCCGACGGAAGTCCCGGCAGAGGCGCGCCGTTTCGGCTGGTCCTCGGGTGCTATCCCTTTGTTGCCGAGCCGGCGGGCCCGGCCTGAGAGCTCCTCTCCGGCCTTAGGGCCAGGACCTCGTTTTCATCGCCACCAGGATCAGCCGCGAGGCGCTCGCGGCGAATGGCTCGCCGGCGAGCGAGCCCAGGCTTTCGCATTCCTCGAAGCCCGCGGCCGCGAGCATCGCGACGACCTCGTCATGGCTGTAGACGCGGAATGCGGCGGTTGCAACCTCGCAGCGATCGCCGCGAGAGACCGTGTAGCGGCTGTCCATCCAGCGCGCCGCCGCGTCATAACGGTTGTCGCCGGAAAAAAAGATGTCTCCGACCTGCATGCGCCGGGGCTGCCCGGGCGGCGGCAGCACGATCTCCGCGGCCTTGACCGCGTCGATCACGAAGCGGGCGCCGGGCCTCAAGGCGCGGTTTACGGCCGCGAGATACGCGGCGTCCCCCTCGTCGCCGAGGTACCCGAAGCTCGATCCGGCGCAAAAGGCGCCGTCGAATCGCGCCCGCCAGGGCAGCTCACGCATGTCGCTCTGGCGCCAGGCGATCGAGAGCCCATGAGCGGCCGAGCCGGCTCGGGCGGCGTCCAGGAACTCATGGGAGAGGTCCACTCCGGTCATGCGGAAACCGCGGCGCGCGAGCTCGAGCGAGAGCCGTCCGTCTCCGCACGGGACGTCGAGCAGGTCCCCACCTGCGGGCGGAGCGAGAGTGCGCTCCAGAAAATCCGCCTCCGCGCGCGTCGTCTCCAGGGACATCGCGGCGCGCCAGAAGTCGACCATCAAGCCCTGGAAAAAGGTCTTCCACCAATCGTGGCGGGAGCTCATGGACTGCCATCCTTTCGATCCGGGCGCCCGGCGCGGCGGGATGGGCTCCCGCAGCCAAGCGACCTCTCTGGATTGCCCGAATGGTCGCGGTTGAGGGGGAATCAGCGGACGGCAGTCATATTTCGGAGAAGACGATACCTCACGCTTGCGGCTTTCGGTAGATCTGGGACCGGACGATCTCCATCAGGCGCTCGGGGTGCGCGAGCTCTGTGAAGCCGGCCTGGCGGTAGAGGCCGTGGGCATCGCGCGTGACGAGCATCCAGCGGCGCAGACCCTGGAGCCTCGGGTGAGCGAGGATCGCCTCCATAAGCCATTTCGCGAGGCCGCGTCCGCGGTGGGAGGGAAGGACGAAGACATCGGCCAGATAGGCAAAAGTCGCGAAGTCGGAGATCACGCGCGCGAAGCCGATCTGGCGGTTCTCGTCGTAGATGCCGAAGCAGAGCGCATTTTCGATCGAACGATCCACGATCTCGCGCGGGATTCCGGGGGCCCAATAGGAGTCGGAAAGAAAGGCGTGCACCAGCGCGCGATCGATCCGCGCCGGATCCGTGGAGATCGTCAGGCCGTCGCGCTGCCAGTCCATGAACGTTTCCAGGCCTTACCAGCGCCCGCGCCCGCGCGCCGGATCTCGGGGACCGCAACGATGCGCACGCCGGTCGGAGGATTCTCGACTGCTTTCACGAGAGCGGCGGCCATCTGCGGGAGCGTCACCAGTCCCAGGCGCCGAGCGGCCTCCCGCGTCCACGGCAAGAGCTCCGCAAGCCGGTAGCCTGGAAGAAGCAGGTAGGGCCACCGATGCCCCGGGCCGAGCACGTACCAGGGACGCAGGAACGTCGTCGCGGGAAACCCGAGACCTGTCACGAAGGCCTCGGCGTCCGCGCGGGCCCGGACGTAGGCTTTCATGGCCGGCGCCGGCTGAGCAACCGAGAGAAAGACAAAGTGGGACACGCCTGCGCGTCGCGCGGCTTCGCTGGAGGCCCTGGCCGAAGCGAGGTCGATCTCGCGGAACTGTCGCGCCTTGGCCGGAGAGGGATGCGCGACTCCAACCAGCTGGAGAAACGTGTCGCACGACGCGACGGCCGACACGAAGCTCCCGGCATCGAGAGCGTTGCCGATGACGGTTTCCGCGCCTTGCGGGACGCTCCCTTCCGATCCCGGGCGGGCGAGCGTGCGCACGACGTGGCCGCGGCGAAGAAGCAGCGGAATCGTCGCGCCGCCAATGTAGCCTGTGCCGCCGGCCACGAAGATCCGATGCGGGGCGCTCATGGCCTGCAAGCTTAACCGCCCGGTCGGCGTATAGTGCGCTGAGCCTAGGAAGCCAGAATGCGTTTTTTGATCCGCCTTCTCGTCAGCGCCGCGGCTCTCTGGGTCGCGACC
>DATFTF010000281.1:0-9153 GCA_035262245.1 Thermoanaerobaculia bacterium | reverse complement strand
TCCCGGCGGGCGAGCCGACCTGGTCGTCCTCGATCCGGACGCGGCGTGGTCCGTCCCCCACGAGTGGTCACCCGAGCCTTATGCGGCGATCGTCTTCTCGATGGAGCCGGCCAACGTGGTGGCCACCATCGTCGACGGTGTGGTGCGCTACCGCGGCAACGATCCGACGGTCATGGGATTGAAGCCGCGGCCCGCCGAGATCCGCGCCGCGGTTACGAAATTGAGGTCGAGAATGTAGCTCCCAGCTGTCGGCTCTCAGCTTTCAGCAAGCTCTTGCTGGAAACCATCCCTGGCTGAGAGCTGAAGGCTGACAGCTGAAAGCTATGACTCCCTGATCTCCAGTCTCTTGATGATCTCGTGGAGCGTCGTGGGCTTCATTCGCAGCAGCTCCGCGGCGCGCTTCTGAACTCCGCCCGTTCGGCGTAGCGCGGTGCGCACCAGCCTGCGTTCGTAATCTTCGATGAGGTCCTTGTAGGTCGCGCCGTTCTCCGGCAGACGCACCGGAAGCTCGGTGCGTTCGGGCTGCAGGACGGTCTCCGGAAGCAGATCCATGCCGATCGTGCCGCCGGGGCAAAGGACCACCGCCCGCTCGATGGCGTTCTCGAGCTCCCGCACGTTGCCCGGCCAGTCGTAATCGAGAAGGGCCTTCAACACGTCGGGGTGCAGCCCGGTGATCTGCTTGTTGTTCTCCGATGCGTAGAGCCGGGTGAAGTGATCGGCCAGGAGGACAATGTCCTCGCGCCGTTCGCGCAGCGGCGGGATGGAGATGGTGATCACGCAGAGGCGGTAGTACAGGTCGTCGCGGAAGCGCCCCTCGGCGACCATCTTCTTCAAGTCGACGTTGGTGGCGGCGATGATCCGCACGTCGGCCTTCTGGGTTTCCACGGAACCCACCCGCATGAACTCCTTCTCCTGGATGACGCGAAGAAGCTTGGCCTGCGTCTCCAGGCTGACCGTCCCGATCTCGTCGAAGAAGATCGAGCCGCCGTCGGCCACTTCGAAGAGCCCCTTCTTGTTGGCAATCGCGCCGGTGAAGGCGCCGCGCACGTGGCCGAAGAGATTGGATTCCAGAAGATCCGCGGGCATGGATCCCGAGTTCACGGTCACGAACGGAGCGCCCGACCGGGGCGAGTGGGTATGGATCGCGCGGGCGACGAGCTCTTTGCCGGTGCCGCTTTCGCCCTCGACCAGGATCGTGGACTTGGAGGGACCGGCCAGGCGGACGAGGTCGAAGACCTTGCGCATCGATTCCGACTTGCCCACGATGCGGCCAAGGCCGTAGCGCTTGGAAAGCTCCTGCTTCAGGCGCCGGTTCTCTTCGGTCAGCCTCCGCTTTTCCGCTCCCTTCTCGACGGTGAGAAGGACTTCCTCGTTCTGGAACGGCTTGGGGATGTAGTGGAAGGCCCCTTCCCGCATCGCGTCGATGGCCGTCTCGATCGAGGAGTAGGCGGTGACGATCACGACAACGGCGTCCGGATCCCTCCGGTGGATCTCGCGCAGGACCTCCATCCCCGGCCGGTCGGGCAGCATCAGATCCAGCAGCACGACGTCCTGAGGATCGGATTCGAACGCGGCGAGGGCCTCGGCGGCGTTGGACGTGGTGGTGACCTCGAAGCCCTCGCGCGCGAGGAGAGTCTCCAGGACGTCGCGGATGACTTCCTCGTCGTCGACGACAAGGATGCGCAGGGTCTGGCTCATGAGGCCTGCGCGGCGGCGGTCGGCAGCGTCACCCACGCTTCGACCCCGCCCCCCTGACGCGGCTCGAGACCCATGTCTCCTCCATGGCGGCGTACGATCTCGCGGGAGATGGCCAGGCCCAGTCCCGTCCCTCCCGATTTCTTGGTGCTGAAGAAAGGCTGAAACAGCCGGCCGCGCACCTCATCGGAGATGCCGGCTCCGCGGTCCAGGATGGTCACGCGCGCGGTCTGCCCGTTCCGCTCGAGGCGGCACACGATCTCGCCGCGCTCGGGCGACGCATCGCGGGCGTTGGTGAAGAGGTTGATGAAAACCTGCTCGAGCTCGCGGGCGTCCCCGCACACCCAGAGTGGCTCTTCGATCTCCGGCAGCTCGAAGCGGAGCTGGCGGGCGCCGAGCGTCGTCTCGACAGACTCGGCGGCATTGGACACGACGGATTTCAGATCGGAGCGCGAATTGGCCGCCGGCCGGGGCCGAGCGAATTCGAGAAGGTTGCTCACCAGGTGGGCGGCGCGGAACGTCTGCCGTTCCATCTTCTTCAAGATGCGGTAGCGGGGATCACCGGGCGGCGTGTCGGCCAGGAGCATCTGGGCGTAGGAGGAGAGGCCGGCGATGGGTGTGTTGACTTCGTGGGCCACTCCGGCGGCCAGCACGCCGAGCGAGGCCAGGCGCTCGCGTTCGGCCAGGGCGCGCTCGGCGCGGATCCGGTCCGTCACGTCGTCGATCAGGACGACCCGGCGGTGGGGATCGCCCTGAAAGGCGGACACCGACACGCGCAGATCGCGATCCTCCCCCCGGGTGTTGACGATGCGGAACTCGCCCGTCCTCTCGTCGCCACCGTTGTCCTCCGGCCCGTCGTCCGGAGGCAGCTCCACGCCGGGCAAAGCGTCCTGAAGCGAAAGACCAACCAGCTCCTGTTCGGAGCGGGCGACCAGAGTGCCGAAGGCGGGATTGGCCGATTGGATGCGGCCGGAACCGTCGAGGACCACGATGCCGGAGGAGGAGGAGAGGATGACCTTTTCCTGGTACTGCTGCAGGGTGCGGATCTCTTCCAGGCGCTCCGCCAGCGCCCCGTAGAGCCGCGCGTTCTCGTAGGCCAGACTGGCCTGGGCCATCAGAGCGGTCAGAAGAGCTTCGTCCTCGGTGGAGAGCGGCACGCGGCCGTCCTTGTGCCCCACGCCCAGCGCGCCCGCGAGGCTGCCGGCGCAGCGCATGGCGAAGAACGTTCGAAAGCCCGCCTCGTGCAGGCTGGCCGCCGCCGGGGGCTCGTCGTCTCCGAACGCGGTTCCGCGCAGGCGCCAGACGTCGTCGGTGCGAAGCCGGCTCGCCAGCAGCTCCTCCGCCGGGGCTTGCACGCCTTCCAGCAGGAAGAGCCGGCAGGGCACGACGTGAAGGCCTTCCTCCACGCGCGCCACGATGGCCTCGACGACCTCGCCCTGCGGGCGGGGGGTCGAGAAATCGCGGGCGAAATCGAGGAGGGCGCGCCGGGCGCGGTACGTCTCGTGGTACTGGATCTTCTCCAGGACGTCGGTGATCCGCTTCTTCATCGGAACCAGGAGCGAGGCCAGCACCAGCCCGGAGCCGAACGCCACGACGTTCTTGCCGGCGTCGGCCATTCCTTCGAGCGTCCGATCGAGCAGCGCGTTTAAGACGACGAACGTCGCTCCGCACAGGAGCACCGCCGCGGTCGTAGCCAGCGCTTCTCGCACGAAGATCTCGACGTCCCACAGGCGCCACCGGAGGATGGCGTAGGAGAAGGCGAGCGGAATGACGACCAGTGGGAGCACCGAGGCCTTGGAGAGCCAGGGGGCCGCGACGCCGAGCGCCTCCGGCAGCACCGAGAACACCAGGAAGGGCGAGAGGCCGACCACGACGCCCAGGGCGATCCAGCGCACCTGTTTCTCCACCTGCGCGTCGCCCCGACGCTGCCGCAGCAGAGCGGCGAGCCGGACGAGCAGCACCGCGCCATAGATCGCGAACAGGACCTCCCACAGGCGCCGCGCCGCCGGGAAGATGCGCGCGGGGTCCAGTGCGCGCAGGAAGAGGGGCGACTCCTGCAGCGCGAGGTAGACCACGCCGGGGACATAGAGGAGCGGGATCCAACGACGCCGCGGCGAGGGCGCGGGGAAAATCAGGAAGAAGTGAAGCAGCAGAGGCGGAAGCAGCGCCCGGTAGAAATCCTCCGTCAGCCAGAAGGCTTTCCACAACGTGTCGCGGGGTCCCGCGGGCGTCAGGACGTCGATGGCGAAGGAGGCCAGACAGATTCCCCAGAAGACCCGGGTGCTCGCGGTGCGCTCGCGCGCAAGCGTGATGAACCCGATGAGCAGGTAGAGAAGTCCGACCAGCGTCAGAAAGAGGTACTTCCAGTCGATGGCGGCGGAGGGCTTGCCGATCAGAACCCGGCGGATGTCGTTGTCGCCGCGCTGCACGACGAGCACATGCGGGTACTCCGGCCGGGCGAGCGTCTTGTCCGGCTGGGGCAAGGAAGCCGCGGCGACGCCGTCGGCGGTGATGATGCGGTCGCCCTTCTGGAGGCCCGCCAGCGCGGCGGTGCTTTGAGGATCGACCGAGGTCACCACCAGCGCTCCGCCCGAGCGCTGCGAGCTGATTCCGGAACGGACGAACGTTTCGATCTTCCGGGTGAACGAGAGCGCGGCCAGCCCGATCGTTGCTCCCGCCAGGAGCACCGTGGCAGCAACGAAGCAGTACTTTTTCAGGGCGGCCACGAGTTGGGATTCAGCAAACCGAATGCCATGGAAACGCCGGATGGAATTTGTGATAACCCCTTATACGAGAGTGTTTGCAAAGAACGCATTCACCGCGCATCGTACAACGAATCCAATTTTCCGTATGGAGCGGGTCGAAATTGAACCGGCCTTCTCGGGTGGCCGTATCGCGCCGATCGTCCAGCGCTAGAACGAGATCGCGACGCCGCCCAGGAGTCGCTTGGTGGCGACTTCCTCGTGCTCCGTCGTGGCCGTCGTACGGGCCGACTCGAGGGCAATCAGGAGCTTCCACACCGAGCCGAACGGAGTGATCCCGACGACTGACAAGTCCTGGGCGACCGAGACGGCAACCTTGGCCGAATCGTTGGAGCGCGGGGCGCTCGCCGTCTGGAGCTGTTGCTTCGCTCCGCGCACCAGAAGCGCGACGCCGGTCCCGGTGGGCACGACCTCGATTGCGGCGCGCGCGGACCAGAAATGGCCGGGATTTCCGGTCACGCCAAAGCTCGCAGCCGACTCCGGCGCGATCTCCCCGTCGATCGACGCGTAGCGGCCGGAGATGCTTCCGGTGAGCTTGTCGGAGAGCCGGCGCGCGCCGACCAGGCGGTATTGCCGCACCATGTTCCCGTCGAAGAGGTAGATGCTGTCGAAGTCCGTCAGGAAGTCTCCTTCGAAGAAGGCACGCACCGCTTCGCTCACGCGCTGATTCGAGGCTTCGACCGTGATGGTCGATCCGTCGGCATTCTTCCGCTGCACTCCGGCGGAGAACCCCTTCCGAGACGTCGCTTCCGAATTCGCGTCCACGGACGCGACCAGCGGCAGCGTCATCCCGGTTCCGGTCGCCGATTCCTGGACGCGCACCAGGCCGCGAACGAAGACGGTGGTGTGCCCGTCGACGTCGTAACGAACCGTCGCGGCCGGAGCGATGCCGTAGCCTCCGCCCAGGTAACGGGCGACCACGCCCGCCTCCGCGTGCATCCGCGAAGAGAGGTTCACGACCGTCGCCGCCGAGAGGTCGGCGTCGGGAGCGGACATCAGGAAGGCGCCGTCGGAACCGACGCCGGAGGGGCCGACCGTTCCTTCGCGATGGCGGTAGGTCATGGCCACCGCGACGCCCGGTCCATCCGTGGCCGGGCGGGCGTATTGCGCGTTGACTTCCCAGGTCCGCGAGGCCAGCGGGAAGAACAGAGTGCCCGCAGAGGTCGCTCGGTAAAGGTTCGTCTCCTCGACGTACCGCGCGGCGACCGACTCGACGCTTCCTTCGCCGCCGTCGCGGCTCCAGGACGCGCCGTGGGACTGGAGGCTGGCCGGCCCGTCGTCGCGGAACATCAGAGTGTGCCGGCGGGTGTCGAGAGTCACGTGGTCCTGGGACGAGGTGTCGACGTCGAGCGCCAGTCCTGCCGCGTTTCCGGTCGTGGAAACGTCGGGGGAGGGCGTCGTGGAATCGGAGACCGCCGCGTAGTCGCCGCGCAGGTTGTACTGCCAGCCGTTGGGCAGTCCGCCGTGCACGCCGACCGCGGCCCGCGAGAGCGAGGCGTCGTTGGAGGCCACATTGGCGACGGTGCGAACCTCGGCGGCGATGCTCCGGTCGATGCGCAGGTCTTTGGGAAGCGCGGCGCCCGGCGCGGCACCGGCTCCTTCCTCCATCGTGATCTCGCGCAGCACGTCATCCGGCAGCCGATCGCGCAGCTCCCACAGGCTGGCATCGGGGGAAGCCGCGTCGCTGGCCGTCTCGGGCTTTCGGGCCGACAGCTGAATGTGAACGGCGCTGACGGAATCGGGGAGGTTCTGATGCCAGATGCGCACCAGGGCCGGGACGAAGCCCCGCTTGTACGCCACGAGATCGTAGACGCCGACAGGAGCGGACGCCACCACGAACGTCCCGTCGGTGGCGGTTCGCGACCGGGTCAGAGTCAGATCCGCCACGTTGTAGAACACCACCAGGGCGCCGGCGATCGGCTTCTCCATGTGGCTGACCACGCCGGAGATGGGAGGAGCAGCCGGCGGAGGAAGCGCACGCAGCGAGGTTCCGCCAAGCAACAAGGCCAGCGGTCCCGCGATCGCGATAGCCGTTCGACGCAAGGCCATAGGGTCCGGTCCCGATCCGAGTATATGACTCAAATCTGTCAAATGCCATGCCTGATGCCGGCCGGTCTGTCCCGGGGATAAAGGCCTCGGAAATCAGGACGAAAGACAGCGGCGGCGGGGCCAGAGCCCCCTGCCGGGATTTGGGGACGGCGCGCGCCGTCCTTCGCTGTTTGGACCGGGAGCTTATTTCCCGAAGACGTTCTTGACGATCTGCCCGGCGATGGCCGGATTTTCCTTCAGCCGTCGCAGGGAATAGCCGTACCAGGCCTGCCCGTAGGGGACGTAGACACGCAGCCGATGACCCTCGGCCACCAGGCGTCGGCGCAGATCGGCCTGCACGCCCAGGAGCATCTGGAACTCGTAGGCGCCGGGCGAAAGGCGCAGCCTTTCAATCGTTGCCAGTGCGCGCTCGACCAGGACGACGTCGTGCGTGGCGATGCCGACGTAGGCGCCCTCGGAGAGCAGCGTGTCGACCATGTCGGAGTAGCTATCTCGGATCTCCCCGCGATCCTGAAACGCTATGGCCGGAGGCTCGACGTAGATTCCCTTGCAGACGCGCACGTTCGCGCGCGACTGCGCCGCGCGCCGCGCATCATCGCGGCTGCGATGGAGATAGGCCTGCAGCACCAGGCCGACGCGCTCGGAGAGCTCGCGCGACTCCTCGTAGATTCGGATCGTCTCCGCGGTGACGGAGGAGTCCTCCATGTCGATGCGCACGAACGTGCCGTGCTCGCGGGCGCTGTCGAGGACCTTCCGGAACTGGGTGCGGCAGGCCTTCGCATCGAGCTTCAGGCCGAAGGCGGTCAGCTTGACCGAGATGTTCGAATCGACTTTTTCTCGCGCGATCGCGTCGAGCGCGGCGACGTATTCCGCGACGGTCGCTTCCGTCTCGGACAGCGTGTTGACGTCCTCCCCCAGGACGTCGAGCGTGGCCATGCACCCCTCGGCATTCAACCGGCGGATGACGTCCAGCGCCTGGGCCAGCGTCTCGCCGGCCACATAACGGGAAGCGAATCGCCGGACCACGCCCTTGGGCACGAAAGGAAGCGTCCGAACGACGAGCTGGTTGAAGAGCTGCATGCTCAGTCGCCGGCGGCGAGCTCGTCCTCGCGCGTCGCCCGCGCGTAGCACCAGACATCAACGGTGGCTGCCCCGCCGCGGAGCAGCTCGCGGGCGCAGGCCCGCGCCGTCGAGCCGGACGTGGCCACGTCGTCGACCAAGAGAATGCGCCGCGGAACCGGCCTCCGGGCCCGGAAGGCTCCGCGGACGTTTTCGGCGCGGCGGGCCAGAGGCAGGGAGCTTTGCCGGAGCGTGGTCCTGACCTTCACCACGCGGTCGGCGGACAGCGGCACCGCCAGCTCCGAGGCCACCGCGGCCGCGAGCAGATCCGCAGCATGATCGCGGCGGAGCCGCTGGCGACGGACGGCGGGAACGGGGACGACCTCGTCGATCTCGTCGGGAATCTCGAGGCCTGCGGCCATCCTCCGGGCCAGGTGCGGAGCGAGGTAGTCGGCTCCGCGGAACTTGAACGCCAGCAGGATCGCCCGCGCCGCGCCGCTGTAGGAGGTGAGCGCCTGGAGAGCCCGAAACTCCGGGGGGAAGAGAAGGCACCGGCCGCATCTGCCCGGCTCCGCCGAGGCGACGCGTTCGGAGCACCGATCGCACCGGGGGCTCGCTGGAGTCGCGGCCTGAGTCCAGCAGGTCGCGCAAACGCCCCCCTGCAGCGATTCGGGCTCGGCCTGGCCGCAGCACAGGCACCGCGAGGGAAAGAGGAAACGACTCGCTCTGCGGGCGAGGAGATGCCACGGGGTCCTCGACGCTCTGCGCTCGAATTCCGTAGACATCGTTGCGGAGATTCTCTCCGTTCGGCCTCCCGCGTTCAACGTTGGGATGGCCACCGTGCGTTCGGAGCTCGGAAGCGGCTAGACTCGTTCCAGGAGGTGCGCGTGACTTTTCGCAAGCGGATCTGGCTCGGGACCGCGATGGCGCTGGCCGTGACCGCGGCCGCGAGAGCGCAGATCTGGCAGGTGGGCGCGTCGGCCGGAGTTGTGAATGCGGTGGAAAACGGCATTCACCTCGACGCGTTCGGGCACCAGGATGTGAACGGTTGGGTCGGATACGAGCTCGATTACCACGTGACTCTCCTGGGAACGTTCGGATCCCTGCGAACGACGGGGTCCAACGCCGGCAAGTCTGTGGCCATAGGCGGCGCTCCGACGGCGCCGCTTCCCGACCTTCCCGTGCGCGTCACGTACACGACCATCGGCGTGCTGTACGAGTTCTGGGAAGGGGACTTCAACTCCGGTCTCTTCGCGGGTTTTGGCGGCTATCACATCAACCCGGACGAGGGAGATCCGAGTCTGGACTCATTCCGAGATCCGCAAGAGACGGTCTGGGGGTGGACCGTCGGCGCGGATGCGAGCTTTCGCGTCGCCAAACGGTGGTACGTCATTCCTCGCCTGACGCTTCACGAGGTCAAGTCCCACTCCGGCCGCTCTCTGCTCACCGCCGACATTGGAGTGGCCTATAAATTCTAGGAAATCGGGAATCGGGAAACGGGAATCGGGAAACGAAGATCGTTCGCAACGGCGCATCGCCTCCGCTGTGCGTGGGATCTGCGCGCGCAGCGCGCGCGGCGGGCGGCTCG
>DATFTF010000280.1:0-2399 GCA_035262245.1 Thermoanaerobaculia bacterium | reverse complement strand
TGAACGTCCTTCACGTCCTCCGTGCCGCGGGCGAGCGTGACAGCCCGCTCCTTGGCCACCGGAGTCTCGGCCGTTCCGGTCAGGGTGACGATTTTTTTCTGCGTCGCGACTTCGATGTGCGAGGCGCGGCTGATAGATCGGTCGGTCGCGAGCTTCGTCTTGATTTTGGCCGTGATGTCCGCGTCGGATTGCGCGCATCCGGCCGCGATCAGGACGGCGACTAAGAGCGAAAACACTTTTCCTTTCATCGGGCTCTCCTTGCTTTTGGTCGGCCGGCCGCGCATCCGCCGCGCGACCCCGGAGAAGGACTCTGCAGCTTTTGTGCCTCCCATGGCTAACGGCCCCTGAAACCGCTATCCTCGGGTTTGTTGTAGGGGCGGGGCTTGTCCCCGCCCGTCTTCGGTTCTTCGCGCGGGGGGCCGCGAGGGCTGCCCCTACGGGACGACGGAGGATTTCCATGGCGTTTCGAGACGAGAACGATCCGACGGTGCCCGCCGCCACCCGACAGGGGAGGCAGCGGTGGTTGGAAGCGGCGCGCCCGTCCGACGCTGCGAAGCCTTCCCGCAAACCCGACTTCACCACGGTCTCCGGCGCGGAAGTCGACCCTCTGGCGGCGCCCGATTCCATCGCCGGGTTCGACTTCGAGCGCGACCTCGCCTGGCCGGGGGAGTTCCCCTTCACCCGCGGCGTCCATCCGACCGGCTACCGCGGGAAGCTCTGGACCATGCGTCAGTTTGCCGGCTACGGGACGGCCCGGCAGACCAACGAGCGCTTCCACTATCTGCTGGCGCACGGCCAGACCGGGCTCTCGACCGCCTTCCATCTGCCCACCCTCTACGGCTACGACTCGGATCACCCCATGGCCCGGGGAGAAGTCGGCAAGTGCGGCGTCGCCATCGACTCGCTCGCGGACATGGAGGTCCTCTTCGACGGAATCGACCTCGGCCAGGTCACCACCTCCATGACCATCAACTCGACGGCGCCGATCGCGCTGGCCATGTACCTTGCGGTTGCCGAGAAGCACGGGACGCCGTGGACGCGGGTGGGCGGGACTCTCCAGAACGACATCCTGAAGGAGTACATCGCGCAGAAGGAGTACATCTATCCTCCGCGGCCGTCGATGCGGCTGGTCACCGACCAGTTCGCCTTTTGCGCCCGGCACGTGCCGAAGTGGAACACCATCTCCATCTCCGGCTACCACATCCGCGAGGCGGGCTCGACCGCGCTGCAGGAGCTGGCCTTCACGCTGCGCGACGGCGTCGAGTACGTGAAATACGGGATCGACGCGGGACTGCCGGTCGACGAGTTCGCGCCGCGGCTCTCTTTCTTCTTCAACTCGCACAACGATTTTTTCGAAGAGATCGCCAAGTTCCGCGCGGCGCGCCGGGTGTGGGCCAAGACCATGCGCGAGCGCTTCGGCGCCAAGAACCCCCGCTCCTGGATGTGCCGCTTCCACACGCAGACCGCCGGCTGCTCGCTCACCGCGCAGCAGCCTTACAACAACGTCGTGCGGACGGCGATTCAGGCCCTCGCCGGAGTGCTCGGAGGGACCAACTCGCTCCACACCAACTCGCTCGACGAGACGCTCGCCCTTCCGACGGACTTCGCGGTCAAGCTCGCGCTGCGCACCCAGCAGATCCTGGCTTTCGAGTCGGGTGTGGCCAACACCATCGATCCTTTGGGCGGCTCCTACTTCGTCGAGGAGCTGACGACGAAGATGGAGCGCGGCTGCTTCGACTACTTCCGGCGCATCGACGCGCTGGGAGGGATGGTCGAGGCCATCGAGGCCGGCTTTCCTCAGCGCGAGATCATGGACGCGGCCTACGCCTACCAGCGCGCGCTCGACGCCAAGGAGAAGATCGTCGTCGGCGTGAACGACTTCACCGACGAGGAGGAGCACGAGCTCGAGATCCTCTACATCGACGAGAGCGTCGAGGAGCAGCAGAAGAACGCGGTGCGGGTGCTGCGCCGCACGCGCGACGGAAAGGCCGTAACGTCCGCGCTCGCGGTGCTCCGGCAGGCCTGCACCGACGGGAAGAACGTGATGCCGCCCCTGATCGACGCGGTCAAGACCTACGCCACCGTTGGAGAGATCTCCGACGTCATGCGCGAGGTCTTTGCGACGTACGAGGAACCCGCAGTCTATTAGGCTTCCTCCGCCGCCCTAGCCGGAACGCCGCCGGCGTCTGGCCGTGCCAGCGCCGGAAGGCGCGGTGGAAGGCGGCCGGCTCGGAATAGCCAAGGAGGTAGGCGATCTCTCCCACCGAGAGCCTGGATTCGGAGAGATAGCCCTCGGCGGCCTGGCGCCGTGCCGCTTCCACCAGGTCCTGGTAGGACGTTGACTCCTTCGCGAGGCGCCTCTGAAGCGTTCGGGAACTGATCGCCAGGTGCCTGGCGAT
>DATFTF010000279.1:0-7649 GCA_035262245.1 Thermoanaerobaculia bacterium | reverse complement strand
TCTTGAAGTTCCACGGCATGGACAAGGAGTCGTGGAAGCGCTTCGCCAAGGCCGGCAGCCCGCGCTACGACGTCGCCGTGCCCGGTTACAAGTACAACATGATGGACATCCAGGCCGCGCTCGGCCTTCACCAGCTCAGGCGGCTCGAGGGATTTCTCGCCGAGCGAGAGCGCCTGGCCGCCCGTTACGACGCGGCGCTCCAAGGCGTCGTCGGGCTGATCCTGCCGCAGCGGGTTCCCTATCCCGTGCGGCACGCCTGGCATCTCTACACTCCGCTGGTCGACGTCGACCGCCTGTCGATCGACCGCGACCGCTTCATGTCCGCCTTGAAGGAGCGCAACATCGGCGCCGGCCTGCACTACACCGCGGCGCACGAGTTCTCCTACTACGCGCAGCGCTTCGGCTGGCGGCCGGAGGATTTTCCGGAAGCGCACTTCGTCTCCGAGCGGATCGTGTCGCTGCCGCTCTTCCCCGGCCTCTCCGATGCCGACCAGGACGAAGCCATAGCCGCGATCCGAGACGTGCTCGAGGAGTATCGCAAGTGAAGGTCTCGATCGTGGTGCCGGTCTACAACGAAGAATCCAACCTGGAGGAGTTCCTGCGGCGGGTGCTGGCGGTCATGGACGGCTCGGGGCGGCCCTACGAGGTGATTCTCGTCGACGACGGCAGCCGTGACCGGTCGCTGGCGATCTTGAAGGCGCAGGCCGCGGCGCGGAAAGACGTCGTTCGGGTGCTCGAGCTCTCCCGCAACTTCGGACAGCACCAGGCCATCCTGGCCGGTTTCCGCGACGTCACCGGAGACGTCGTGGTCACCCTCGACGCCGACCTGCAGAACCCTCCCGAGGAGATTCCGCGGCTCCTGGCGAAATACGAGGAGGGGTACGACGTCGTCGGCGGCGTGCGCCGGAACCGCCAGGATTCCTGGGCCCGCAAGCTCGCCTCGGCTATCGTGAACCGCGTCACCGCCTCGATCACCCGGATGAAACTGACCGATTTCGGATGCATGCTGCGGGCCTACTCGCGCGAGGTCGTGGACGACATCAATCGCTGCGACGAGGCCTCTACCTTCATCCCGGCCCTGGGTCAGAGCTTCGCCCGCCGGCCGACGGAAGTCGAAGTCGCGCACGCGCCGCGGACCGGAGGCGAGTCGGCCTACTCGCTTTACCGCCTGGTCCGCCTGAATTTCGACCTCATGACCGGATTCTCTTCCGTCCCCATCCAGATCTTCGGCATGCTGGGGACGGTGGTGGCCGCCGGGGGGATTGCGTTCGGCCTCTTCCTCTTCGTGCGCCGCCTGATCGTGGGGGCGGAGGTCGAGGGGGTCTTCACCCTGTTCGCGATTCTCTTTACTCTTCTGGGAATCGCCATGGCCGGGCTGGGCATCGTGGGAGAGTACGTGGGCCGCATCTACGAGCAGGTGCGGGGCCGCCCGCGTTTTTCGGTGCGGCGGGTGTACGGGTTGGGCGCGGAGCAGAGGCCCGAGCGGATCGAATCGCGGGCGGAGGAGGCCCGGTGACCCGCATCGCCGTGTTCGCCTATTCCGACGTCGGCCACGCGTGCACCCGATTCCTGTTCGAGCGGGGCGAGAACGTCGTGCTCGTGGCGACGCACGCCGACGATCCCGGCGAGAACCGCTGGTTCGAGAGCGTCGCCGATCTGTCCCGGTCGCGCGGCGTGGAGCCGGTGATCTTCCGCGATTCGGCCGGCGCGGACGCCGCGGCGAAGGTGCGGGCGGCGGCCCCCGACCTGCTCTTCTCCTTCTACTATCGCGACATTCTTCCGCGGGCCATTCTCCAACTGCCGCGCCTGGGCGCCTATAACATGCACGGTTCCCTGCTGCCCAAATACCGCGGCCGGGCTCCGGTCAACTGGGCCGTCGCCAACGGCGAGACCCAAACCGGAGCGACGCTGCACGTGATGAACGAGAAGGCCGACGCCGGGGACATCGTGGATCAGGATGCGGTCCCCATCGGTCCCGACGACACGGCCATCGAAGTCCAGAGAGGGGTGACCGCGGCCGCAGTGAAGGTCCTCGGGCGGCGCCTGGAGGATCTCAAGGCCGGGCGGGCGCCCCGGCGGCCGCAAAAGGAAGCCGAGGCCACGACCTTTCCTCGCCGCGGCCCGGAGGATGGCCGCATCGAGTGGAGCAAGAAGACGTCCCAGGAGGTCCACAACCTGGTGCGTGCGGTGACGCACCCCTATCCCGGCGCGTTCTCCGACGTGCTGGGGCGCGGGCGAGTTTACGTCTGGAAGACGCGGGTTCCCAATCTCGGCGCCCACGACAACTTTCCGGGGCAGATCCGCCAGGAGCAGGGGCACCTCTACGTGGCCTGCGCCGACGACACCTACGTGGAGATCCTCTCGCTCCAGCGCCAAGGAGAGCCGGAGGTCTCGGCCCAGGACTTCAAGATCAATCTGCGGGACACCCGATGAGGGTCTTGATCCTCGGAGTCAACGGATTCATCGGCAACGCGCTGACCGAGCGGATCCTCTCGACTACACAGTGGACCGTCGCCGGACTGGACGTGGGCAGCGACAAGATCGCGCCGTTCCTGGGTCATCCCCGCTTCACGTACCTGGAAGGGGACATCGCGATCAACAAGGAGTGGATCGAATACCAGGTCAAGAAATGCGACGTGGTGCTTCCGCTGGTAGCGATCGCCAATCCTTCCCTCTACGTGCAGGAGCCGCTGGCCGTCTTCCAGCTCGATTTCGAGGAGAACCTGCGGATCGTCAAGCAGGCCGTTCAATACGGCAAGAGGGTCGTGTTTCCTTCGACCTCCGAGGTCTACGGCATGTGTGCCGACCCGGAGTTCGACGAGGAGAGCTCGCCGCTGGTCTACGGGCCGATCCACAAGCAGCGCTGGATCTATTCCTGCTCCAAGCAGCTTCTCGACCGCGTCATCTACGCCTACGGCGAAAGCGAAGGTCTCTCCTACACGCTCTTCCGCCCCTTCAACTGGTTCGGCCCGCGCCTGGACGACGTCGACTCGCCCAAGGAGGGTTCCAGCCGCGTTCTGACGCAATTCCTTCACAACATTCTTTACGGCCTGCCCATCAAGCTCGTGGACGGCGGCACGCAGAGGCGTTCCTTCACCTACATCAGTGACGGCATCGACTGCCTGATGAAGATCCTCGAGAACGCCGGAGGCACGGCCGACCGCGGCATCTTCAACATCGGAAATCCCGCCAACGATCTTTCGGTCCGGGAGCTGGCCGAGAAACTGATCGATGCCGTCGCCGTCCATCCCGGTTACACGGAAAAGGCCCGGGCCACGCAGATCGTGAACGTCTCGTCCTCGGACTACTACGGCCGCGGCTACCAGGACATCATGACCCGCGTTCCCTCCATCCGGCGCGCCCGCACGATCCTGAGCTGGGAGCCGAAGGTCGGCATGGACGAAGCCCTGCGGCGGACGGTCGATTTTTATCTGTCGCAGAGAGAGGTGCGCCCATAGGGCGCAATTTGCGATCGGCGATTTGTGATTTGTGATTGAAAAACTCGACCGCCCAAATCACAAATCGCAAACCACAAATCACAAATCTCCTCGGATCGCGTTGAAGGTCGACTGCGACACCTACGTCGGGACGCGAGAGGGCGTGCCGCGCCTGCTGGAGATCTTGGGGGAGCGGGGAATACGGGCGACCTTCTTCTTCACCTTCGGTCCGGACCGCTCCGGCGTCGCCGTGCGCCGCTTCCTGACCACGCCGGGGTTCGCCCGGAAGATGCTCAAGAGCCGCGCTGCGTCGCTGTACGGGTTTCCGACGGTGCTCTACGGAACGCTCTTGCCGGCGCCCCGGATCGGCGAGCGCTGCCGGCGGCAGATCCGTTCCGTCGCAGAGGCCGGACACGACGCCGGCGTTCACGCCTGGGACCACGTTGGATGGCACGACCGCCTCGACTCCTGGAGCGAGCCTAAAATCCGCGAGCAATCGGGCCTCGCCCATACGGCCTACGAAAGCATCTTCGAACGTCCGGCCAGGGCCGCCGCCTCCGCGGGCTGGACGGTCAATGCGCTGTCGCTCGCCGTGGAGGCGGAGCGCAATCTGTCTTACACGTCCAACACGCGACTGGGAACGCCGTTCTTCCCGCGCGCCGGCGGCCAAACGCTCCAGACGCTGGAGATTCCGACGACGCTGCCGACGCTCGACGAGACCCTGACCTGGCCCGAGCTGCCCGACGAGGAGGCGCAGCGCCGCTTTTTTCGCGAGGCGCCGCGCGGGACGGAGGTGCATACCATTCACACCGAGGTGGAAGGGCGTTCGAAGTCGGCGCTCTTCGCGAGGATTCTCGACGACTGGGCGTCGGCCGGCGTCACCTTCCTGACCCTGGAGGAGCTGGCCCGCCAGACGTTCGCCCGCGGCGAGATCCCGGCGCGCGAGCTCACGCGCACGACGCTGCGGGGCCGGGGCGGAACGGTCGCTACGGGCTGGCCGCCTGGTGGCGCCGCATGAGGCGTCTCGGTCCGCGGACCCAGACCGCTGTTCTTCTCCTCGGCTTCGCACTGGCGCTCGCCATTCGGGCGCGGTTCCTCGCCGCGCTCACGAGCAACTACGACATCGCCTCCTGGAGGCTCGTGTCCAACATCCTCGAGCGGGGCGGAAACGTCTATCGTGAGACCAACCGCTACAACTACTCACCGCTATGGGGCTGTCTCCTGGTGGCGCTCGATTTCCTGGGACGGGTCGTCGGCCTGCCTCTTTACCGGGTGGCGCCGCTCTTCCTCCTCGGTGTCGACCTCGCGAGCGCGGCCCTCCTTCGGGCCATCGCTCTCGAGCGTGGCCAGACGCAGGGGCGCGCCGGCCTGGCGGCTCTGCTCTTCTTCGCCAACCCGGTCTCGGTCATCGTCTCGAGCTATCAGGGGGCCTTCGACAACCTGTCGATACTGTTTCTTCTTCTGGCGCTGTTCTTCGCCGGCCGGCGGCGCGCGTCACGAGGCGGCGTCGTCGCCGCGCTCTCGATGTCCCTCCTCGCAAAGCACATCACCTGGTTCCATCCTCTGCTCTTCGCCTTTCGCAGCGGCCGGAAGAGAGTGGAGCCTGCGGCCCTGATTCCTTACGCGGTGTTTCTCCTCTCGTTTGCTCCTTTTTGGAGGGAATGGGACGGCATCCGTGCGCACGTCTTCAGTTATCGCAGCCTCGATGAGCCGTATGGAGTCGAATTCCTTCGTTCCGTGGCGGGGTTTCCGCGAGAGGCGACCACCGCGCTGCTCGTGCTGTCGGCGCTCACGGCGGTCGCTCTGCTGCGCCGGGTCGAGATCGGCCGGGCGAGTCTGCTGCTGCTGCTGGTTCTTCTGATATTTGCGCCGGGCATCTGTCCCTATTACTTCGTCTGGCCGATCGCATTGGGTTGCCTGTATCCGACCGCCGGTTTCCTCGTTTACACGGTCGTCGTAACAGGCTTTCTGGTCCACTCGCCGGACGTGATCGGACTGGAGCTCCCGCACCTTCCGGGCTGGTCAGGCCCCTGGTGGGCGCTCGTGTTCTGGCTTCTCTGGGAGATTCGCGGACTGGCCGGAAAGCGCGCCGGAAAACACCCCGGCCTGGCGGTCGATTCGACGGACTCCAAGGAACGGCGACAGACTCAAACCGAGCAGCACGGCGAAGGCCTGGATCCAGACGCCGATGCGAAACGGGGCCGGATCGTACTCGAAATCGATTGAGTGGCGGCCCGCGGGGACGCGGATTGCCAGATCGCGGCCGTTGGCAACCAGAATAGGAGCCGGCCGGCCGTCCACGTGCGATCTCCAGGCGGGGAAATAGGTGCGGGACAGAACGGCATAGCCGGGGCCCGCCGCCTCCACGTCGGCTGCCGCCCGATCCGGCTCGAGACGCCGGATGGTCAGGCTTGCCGCGGATCGTTCGTTGGCCGGGTCCCGATTCGTCCGTCCCGGCAGCACCACATCGGAGGCCGGGGAGAAGTCCTCCGAGCGCGCGAGCTCCAACGCCCCGGAGAGAGACGCCCGCTCGAACGCGCCTCCTGCCCACCGCAGCTCATCGAGCGGCTTGGCGATCCGGGACAGCACCAGGCGCCGGCCCGCGATGACAACGCCCGTGATCGGTTCTCCGCCGGGGAGCCGATACTTCTCGTCTTCGAGCGTCCAGCGGGCCCCGAACACGCGCAGGAGACGCTTGGCCTGCGGCGGCGAGGACGCCGTGAGCACCTCGCCGGCGAGCCGATTGTAGAAGCCGTACGAGCCGTCGGGGTCCTCGTCGAACAGGTACCGCACGCCGAACGGGGCGCCGGTCTCCGGAACGAGCTCCTCGATCTGGATGCGCGCCAGCTGCGAGACGCGGGGAGGAAGGTCGGGATGAGCCGTTCCGCTGGCCAGTACGTTGAATTCGGGAATGGCCGGCGAGACATAGAGGCGCCCGCTTCCGACGAGCGATGACAGGATCGCCGGCCGCCGCTCCAGGTCCTTCTCGTCGGCGGACACGAAGAGCGGAAGTCCCCACGGCAACGCCAGGAGAAGGGTGGCCAGCCCGATCAGGTAGCCTCCGCCCATTCTGCGTCGCGCCGCAATGGCGGCGGCCACGACGGCTACGCCTGCCACTCCCAGGAGCGCGTCCCCGCGAAAGCTCGCGCGGATCGCGGCGAGGAGAGCGGCGGGGTCGGCTTTGAGTCCGTTCAAGAGCGGCGCGACGGCGCGATCGAGGAATCCTTCCGGTCCCGCAGCGAGAGCCGCGGCCGCGTAGAACAGCGCCGCCGCTCCCAGCAGGATCGCCTGCCGGCGCGTGGCGCGCCGCAGGCTCCAGAACTCGGCTGCCAGTCCTGCCAGGAGCGCGAAACAGATCGTGGTGAGAAGGTAGAACTTGATGGGGTACCGGAGCCGGCGCATCCACTCGATCGAAAAGAGGAGCCGGTAGGGAGGAAGAGCGGAGCCGACGGAGAGGAGCAGGGACGCGACGGCGCCGGCTGCCAGCCAGCGGGCCCGCCGATCCCAGAAGTCCAGGGTGAGCGCGGCCGCGGCGATCAGCAAGAGCGGCACGACGCCGAGAGTGACTCTCCAGATGTACAGAAGCTCTCCGGGATGGAGCGCGTACTGCCAGTGGCCGCCGGCGCCGAGGGCGCCGGGGTCGCCGGAAAAGCGGGGGAACAGCCATTCGACCAGCCGCCAGACCGCAAATGGGGACGCGCCGAAGGCACGCGCGGAGTAGGCGTGCTGGCCGCGGTAGGTGAAGCGCACGACGGCAGAGAGGGGCACCAGAAGCGGCGCGGCGATCGCCACGGCGGCGGCCCCGGCGGCGAGTCCGCCGACGAGAAATCGTCCCGCGCGGCGGGCCCGGCCGGCGGGATTGGCGAGGACGCGCCCGAAGGCCAGCGTCCCCGCGAAGAGGACCGTCAGCAAAGAGAGGGCAGGCTCTCCGGCCAGCAGCTGCAGCCCCAACGCGATGGCCCCGGCCGTCACGGCTCGCAGCGCCGAACGGGCGCTCGCGGCAGCGGCCAGATCGAGGAAGGCGGCCGCGCACCACGGAAGCCAGGCCGCCGCGGCGGCGGAGTTCATGAATGCGGAGCCGTAGGAGAGCATCATGCCGGAGAAGGCGTAGCTGACTCCGGCGAGGAATGCCGCGCCCGGCGAGAGCCGCAATCGAGCAGCCAGCGCCTGCGCCCCGAAGAAGGCCCACACGACATGGAGGAGGTAGTGGAG
>DATFTF010000278.1:0-4752 GCA_035262245.1 Thermoanaerobaculia bacterium | reverse complement strand
GCGCAGAAGTGCGTGCGCGCCGGCGGCAAGCACAACGACCTCGACAACGTCGGCTACACCGGTCGCCACCAGACGTTCTTCGAGATGCTCGGCAATTTCTCCTTCGGGGACTACTTCAAGGACGAGGCGATCCGTTTCGCGTGGGAGCTGGTGACGGATAGACAGAAAGGCTACGGTCTGGATCCTGAGAGGCTCTGGGGCACGGTCTACACCGACGACGACGAGGCCGCCGCGCTCTGGGAGCGCTTCTTGCCCCGCAAGCGGATCCTGCGCTTTGGCGAGAAGGACAATTTTTGGGCCATGGGGGAGACCGGGCCGTGCGGTCCCTGCTCGGAAATCCACTACTACCAGGGGGCGGATCCGGCGGGCAACCGGGCCGAGCTGGTCAACGCTGCCGGAGACGACACTCTCGAGATCTGGAACCTGGTCTTCATGCAGTTCGAGCGCGGCGCCGACGGGAGGACCACGCCTCTTCCCAAACCTTCGGTCGATACGGGGGCGGGCCTCGAGCGGATCACCGCGATCCTCCAGGGCGCCAACAACAACTTCGATACCGATCTCTTCCGGCCGATCGTGGCGCGGATCGAGGAGGTCAGCGGCCGCCGCTACCGCGGGGCCATGGCTCTCGAGGATGCCCCCTTTCGGGTCATCGCCGATCACGCCCGGGCCGCGACGATGCTGATGGCCGACGGGGTGATCGCCTCCAACGAGGGGAGGGGATACGTCCTGCGCCGGATCGTGCGCCGCGCTCTGCGGTACGCGCGGCAGCTGGGGGTCGAAGAACCCATCCTTCACCGGCTGGTCCGAGACGTCGTCGGAATCTTCGAGGGCGTTTATTTCGACGCGGCGCAAGCGGCTGCCACGATCACGCGTGTGGAGCGGGATCTGCGGGGGGAAGAGGAGCGGTTCGTACGGACCCTCTCGGCCGGCATCGACCGGATTGGCGAGGAGCTCGAGCGCCTGCGGCGTTCGGGGGAAGCGCGCGTTCCGGGCGATGTGCTCTTTCGTCTCTACGACACCCACGGCATCCCCGTGGAGGTGATCGAGGAGATCGCCAAAGACGAGGGGCTGGCGGTCGACCGGGACGGCTTCGAGAAATCGATGGAGCGCCAGCGCGAGCGGTCTCGAACCTCCGCCAAGTTCGAGGCCGCCGACGCCACGGTCTTCGAGCGCCTGCCCCTTCCCGAGAAGCACTCGGAGTTTCGCGGCTATCCCGAGCTCGACTTCGTGCGGCTCTCCGGCGCGCGAGTCGTGGGCATCGTGCGCGACGGAAAGCCGGCCAACGAGCTCGCCGCGGGCGAGACCGGCGAGGTGGTCGCCGAGCGGACCGTCTTCTATCCCGAAGGAGGCGGGCAGGTCGCGGACACCGGAACCTGGAGTTGGCCGGGCGGTTCGGCGGAGGTGACCGACACCCAGAAGCCTCTGCCCGGTCTGATCGCGCACCGCGTGACGGTCCGAGAGGGCGCCCTCCACGTCGGCGCGCTGGTAGACATGGAAGTGCCGGAGTGGACGCGGCGCCGCACGCAGGCCAACCACACCGGGACGCACCTGCTCCACGCGGCGCTGCACAAGGTGGTCGGCGAATCGGCGCGGCAGATGGGATCGCTGGTCGCGCCGGACCGGCTCCGCTTCGACTACGCGGCGACGGCGCCTCTGACCGAAGCGCAGATCGCGGAGATCGAGCGCCTGGTCAACGAGGAGATCCTGCGCGACATCGCGGTGGCCAAGGAGTACATGTCGATGGAGGAATCCAAGGTCCGCGGGGCCATCGCCTTCTTCGGCGAAAAGTACGGTGAGCGGGTCCGCGTGGTGACCGTGGGCGGGTTTTCCACCGAGCTCTGCGGCGGCTGCCACGTGCCGCGCACCGGCGAGATCGGATCCTTCAAGATCCTGTCGGACAAGGGTCTGGCCTCGGGCGTGCGCCGGATCGAGGCGGTCACCGCGCTCGGCACGGTCGAGCGTTTGCGCGACGACGAGGGAGTTCTCGGCGCTCTCTCGAGCGCAGCCCAGACGCCGCGCGAGGGGCTGGTGGCCCGCTGGCAGGAGCGGGAGGAGCGTTTGAAGGCTCTGGAGCGCGAGGTCGCCCAGTTGAAGCTGAAGATGGCCTCCGGCGACTCCGGAGCGGCCGGGGACACGCTCGACATCGACGGGATCCGTCTGGTCACGCGCATCGCCCCCGGGCTTTCGATTCCGCAGCTGCGCAACCTCTCCGACTCGCTGCGCTCGAGACTCAAGAGCGGCGTGGTGGTGGTGGGAACGGCGGCGGATGGGAAGACGTCCGTCGTCGCGGCCGTGACGGCGGATCTGGTGGCGCGGGTGCCCGCGTCCCGCATCGCGGCGCGCGTCGGAAAGGCCCTGGGAGGAAGCGGCGGCGGCAAGGCGGACCTGGCGCAGGCCGGGGGGAAGAATGAAAGCCTTCTCCCGGCGGCCCTGAAGGAAGCCGAGGCGGAAGTCCGCGACCTGATCGCCGGGAGCTGAGGGTCTCGGCAGCCGTGTCCCGAGGCGGCGCGCCGGCGCCGGCGGCAACACGACGCCCGGAAGGGCCGGTCGGAACTGCGCTATAATGAACAACTTTCGGAATTTTCAGAGTGACATTGAGACGCAGCGCGCTCCTCGCTCTCCTCGTGCTGGCGTGCGCCTCCGCGGCCCCGGCCACCGTGCGCATGGTCGTGGTCGACGGGCGGCGGGTGATCTACAACGACGGCATCGGCGAATCCTCCCACGCGGCGCTGGCGGAGGACGACAACTGGCTCGTCTCCCATGCGCGCGCGCGATCGCTGTATGACGACCTGATCTCCGAAAAGGCGCGCCTCCATTCCGTCGATCCCAGGCTCGTCAAGTGCGTCATGCTGATCGAGTCGGCGTTCAATCCCGCGGCCGTCTCCCGCAAGGGAGCCCGGGGACTGATGCAGCTGATGCCGGAGACCGCCGGGCGCTACGGCGTTCGCGACATCCTGAATCCGGCGGAGAACATCGCCGGAGGCGTGCGTTATCTGAAGGATCTCCTCGCGCTCTTCGGAGGAGACCTGACCAAGTCGCTGGCGGCGTACAACGCCGGCGAGTCCGCCGTTCTGCGGTACGGCGGCATCCCTCCCTATCAGGAGACCGAGCTGTACGTGCACAAGGGTCTGACCGCCTATTACGGCAAGGCGGTTCTGACCGGAGGATTCGGGCGGCCCCGGAGCGAGACCTCCGCCGCGCGGCCCGGACGCCCGGTGCATCTCACACGCGACAGGAACAACCGGCCCGTCATCACGACCGAACTCGCGGCGCGGCTTCCGCTGCGCCGCAGTTAGGCGCTTGGAGAGTGAGGAGCAGTCTTCGATGTCGAGAGCACCGGGAAGCCTTCCTCCGCTCGACCGCGGGATCTTCTTCGTCCATCTGAGCCGGGCGCGAAAGCACGTGGCGGAGGAGAGGTTCGACCTCGCTCGCCAGGAGCTGGAGCTCGCGCAGCTGGCCAAGCCCAACGACGAAGAGGTCCTGAATCTGCTCTCCGTCGTCGAGTTCAAGCGCGGCTACTACAACGAGGCGGCGCAGGCGGCCCGGCAACTGATGGCCGCGAACCCGAACTCCGCGGTTCTCCACTGCAACCTCGGGCTCATCCTCTTCAAGGCCGGCGTGCTGGGGGAGGCCGAGCAGGAGCTGCGGCGGGCGGTCGAGTTGAAGCCGGACCATTCCCGCAGCCACCTGTATCTGGGGCTCCTCTACCGGATGCGCGGCAAGCTCGGCCTGGCCGTCGAGCACCTGAAGTACGCCGGCGCCAACAAGGTCGTGTCGGAGATCGAGGAGACCCTGAAGCGATCGCCCCGCGAGGGCGCCGGACGCGGAGCGGCCACCGCGCGCACGATCCCGGAGCTGCCGCCGGTCGCGCCGGTGATCCCCATCGGGGGCGCCGACATGCTGTCGGAGACCGATCCTTTCGGCCAGGCCCGGCCGGAAGTTCTCGGGCGGTCCACGCAACCGAGCGAGGCCGCGCCTCCCGTGGAGGCGGTGGCGGAAACGACGGAGCGGGTCGTCATGGGAGACGTTCCCCTTCCGCCCGCAACGCCGCCTTCCGAAACGAAGGCGACGACCGCGCCGGTGCAGCTGCCCGAGGCGCCCGCGGTTTCAGCGCCGTCGTTTTCCCGCGAGACCTCGCCGGACCCGCGTCCGGGCCTGACGCCGCGCGACACCGACGGCCGGCCGCTCTTCCATGTTCGCCCCGACGGCGGGCTGGAGATCGCCTCGCGCGGCGTGGTCTTCGTGCGCAAGGGGTCGGTGGTCTGGTACAGCGGAAAGATCCGCTTCGCGCCGGAGGCGGCCTTCCGCGGCACCCGTCTGGAGAGAATCCTGCGCGCCGACGGGCGCGGCTATCTCTTCGTCAACGATCCGGGGCGCTCGGCCTTCCGCCGCGATCTGTCCGGCCAGTCACTCTACCTGGAGGGCGGGCGGCTCTTGGCCCTCGACCACGGGCTCTCCTTCCGGCTCGAGCCCATCCACGACTTCCGCATGAACCGGCGCGTGGACATCCTGAAGATCCAGGGGCGCGGAAGCGTCATCCTCTCCACGGGAGGACCGCTCCTGGCCCACGAGGTCTCTCCCGAGTACCCGCTGAACGTCTCTTCGCGGGATCTGGTCGCCTGGACCGGGGACCTGGTTCCCTCGGTTCTGGAAGACCGGTTCCTCGAGGAAGTCATGATGCCCGACGTCGGCTCCGCGCCGAAGATCCGGTTCGAGGGGACTGGAACGGTCCTGACCGAGCCTCCGCGTCCG
>DATFTF010000277.1:0-10445 GCA_035262245.1 Thermoanaerobaculia bacterium | reverse complement strand
GGAGGGAAGGAGGGGATCCTCCACTTCGGCCGGCCCGAGCAGGGGCTGGTCTCCCCGATCTCGATGCTCGGCACCCTCGTGCCGGTCATGGCGGGCATCGCGCTCGCTGGACGGATGCAGAAGAAGACGATCGTGGCCATGACTTACATCGGCGACGGCGGCACCTCGACCGGACCGTTCCACGAAGGGCTGAACTTCGCGGGAGTGCAAAGACTGCCGCTGGTCGTCGTGGCCGAGAACAACGGATGGTCCTATTCCACTCCGTTTCGCAAGCAGACGGCAGCCTCCTGCCTGGCCGACCGTGCCGCGGCCTACGGAGTTCCCGCGGAGACCGTCGACGGCAACGATGTGCTGCAGGTTTACGACGCGGCGCGGCGCGCCGTCGACCGCGCGCGCGGCGGAGGCGGCCCGACGCTGATCGAAGCGAAGACCTACCGCATGAAGGGGCATGCCGAGCACGACGGGCAGACTTACGTGCCGCGGGAAGAGCTCGAGGAGTGGTCCCGCCGCGATCCGATCGACCTCTACGTCGCCGTTCTGCTCGCGTCCGGCGTCGCCCGCCGCGAGGACCTGGAGGAAATCGATCGCCGCATCACCGGGGAGGTCGGCCACGACCTGGACGCCGCCCTCGCCGCGCCGCCCGCCCCCGCCCAGAACGCCTTCGAAGGGGTCTACGCCAGCGGCATGCCGGCGGCGGACCCGTCTTCCCGGTTCGAGCCCTGGATCCTTCGAAAGGACCGGCGGTGAGCGACGCAATTCCAGAGCTTCCGCCGGCGCCGGAGCCCGCTCGAGAGACGACTTATCTCGAGGCCATCCGTGAAGCGCTCCGGGAAGAGATGGAGCGCGACGAGCGCGTCTTTCTGCTTGGCGAGGACATCGGCGTGTACGGAGGAGCGTTTCAGGTCACCCTGGGGCTCCAGGAGCGTTTCGGCGAGGAGCGCGTCCTCGACACGCCGCTCTCGGAGACGGCCATCGTCGGCGCGGCGGTCGGCGCGGCCATGATGGGGATGCGCCCGGTGGCGGAGATGCAGTTCGCCGATTTCATCTCCTGCGCCTTCGACATCCTGACGAATTTCGCGGCCAAGTCGCGCTACCGGACCGGCGTGGGGATTCCCATGGTCGTGCGCGGCCCCGCGGGGGGCGGCGTGCACGGCGGACCCTTCCACTCCCAGAACCCGGAGGCTTACTTCGCTCACACGCCGGGCCTGAAGATCGTCCAGCCCTCCAGCGCGCACGACGCCAAGGGACTCCTGAAGGCCGCCATTCGCGACGAGGATCCGGTTCTCTTCTTCGAGCACAAGTTCCTGTACCGGAGGGTGAAGGAGACGCTCCCGGCGGAGGACTACACCGTGCCGATCGGAAAGGCGGCGGTCAAACGCGCCGGACGGGATCTCTCCATCCTGACCTACGGCGCGATGGTCTGGACCGCGCTGGATGCCGCGCGCACGCTCGAGGCGGAGGGAATCGACGCCGAGGTGATCGACCTGCGCACGCTCTTCCCGCTCGACGAAGAGACCATCGCCGCCTCCATCGCCAAGACCAACAAGGCCATGGTGCTCCACGAGGCGACGCGCACGGGCGGCATCGGCGCGGAAATCGCCGCGGTCATCTCCGAGCGCTGCTTCGAGTACTTGGACGGCCCGCTCGTGCGCGTCACCGCACCGGACACGCCGGTCCCCTTCGGGCCGACGCTCGAGCAGGCTTTTCGCCCAAACGAGGAGAAAGTTTGCCGGGCGGCGCGGGCCCTGGTTGCATATTGATCCATTGATTCATTGATCCATTGGCTTGAGCTATGAATTGGGACTCGACGAGCCCCAATGGGGACTTACGTCAATGATTCAATGAATCAGTGATTCAATCCTGACGTCCGGCGATGCACTTTCAAGGCACAGTGACCATCCGCGCCTCACGCCAATCGGTCTGGGACTTCGTGACGGACGCCGAGGCGGTCGCCGCCTGCGGTCCGGGGCTCGAGTCGCTCGAAGTGCAGGAGCCGTGCAAGCGCTTCCGCGCGGTGGGAACGGTCGCGCTGGGATCGGTCAAGCAGCGGTTCTCGACAAGTGTGGAATGGACGGATCTGGAGGAGCCCCGGCGGGCGGCCATGAAATTCTGCGGCACGGCTCCCGGAAGCGCCGTGGACGGCAAGACCTCCATGACGCTCTCGGACGGGGCCGGAGGCGCGACCGAGCTTTCCTGGGAGGCCGACCTGGCCGTCGTCGGGACGCTGGCGGCCATGGCCGCACGCCTCATGGACGGCGTGGTCCGCAAGCTCACCGCCGAGTTCTTCGAGCGCCTCCGGAAGAAGATCGAGTCGCGCAAAGACGCCCGCGGCCCGCATTGACACGCGCGCTCGGCGAGCGCATAGAATGCGGATCACCTTCGGGAGGCGCACGATGCGCAACCATTCCGTCTCCATTGAAGTCAATGGAACCCGGCGCACCGCGGAAGTCGAGCCGCGCCTTCTCCTGGTGCATTTCCTGCGCGACACGCTGGGCCTGACCGGGACCAACATCGGCTGCGACACGAGCCAGTGCGGCGCCTGCACGGTGCTGATGGACGGCCACGCGGTCAAGTCCTGCACGGTCCTGACCGTTCAGGCCGACGGCGCCGCCGTCACGACCATCGAAGGCCTGGCCCAGGACGGCAAGCTCCATCCGGTGCAGGAAGCCTTCTGGGAGAAGCACGGCCTTCAGTGCGGCTTCTGCACGCCCGGCATGATTCTGACCGCCTGCGAGCTCCTCCAGAAGAAGTCCAAGCCTACCGAGGCGGAGATCCGGCACGGCCTGGAGGGCAATCTGTGCCGCTGCACCGGCTATCACAACATCGTCGCCAGCGTCGAGGAGGCGGCCCGTCGGATGCGGGGAAACCGGGCGTAGGCGTGGGGCAAAAGGTGGCGGGAGGCTGACATGGCTTCACGAATTTTCGGTTCCGGCATCAAGCGGCGCGAAGACCCGAGGCTGATCACCGGTCAGGCCAAATACACCGACGACCTCACGCTTCCCGGAATGACGCACATGGCCGTGGTTCGGTCTCCGTACGCGCACGCGAAGATCAAGGCGATCCGGACGAAGAAGGCCGCGTCGATGCCCGGCGTGGTCGCGGTCTTCACCGGCAAAGAGATGGAGGCGGCCGGCTTCAAGCCGATCCCCTGCGCCTGGGTCGTCCCGGGCTCCGAGACGAAGACTCCGCCCTATCCGGCGATCGCCACCGAGGTCGTCCGGTACGTCGGCAACGCGGTCGCGATCGTGATCGCCGAGGACCGCTACAGGGCCCGCGACGCGGCCGATGCGGTCGAGGTGGATTACGAGCCGTTGCCCGCCGTGGTCGACGCCTACCAGGCGACCCAGAAGGGCGCGCCGCGCCTTCACGCCGACGTCCCCGACAACATCTGCTTCCACTGGAAGGTCAGCGGAGGCGACGTCGAGGCCGCCTTCCGCAGCGCGGACGTGGTGGTGCGGGACACGATCCGCAATCAGCGTCTCATCCCCAACGCCATGGAGCCGCGCGCGGTCCTGGCGCACTACGCCTCGGGAGGCGGTGAGCTCACGGTCTGGGCCACGACCCAGAACCCGCACATCCTGCGCTTCCTGCTCTCGGTGGACACCGGGCTGCCGGAGCACAAGATCCGCGTCATCGCGCCGGAAGTCGGCGGCGGCTTCGGCAGCAAAATCCCTCACTACCCGGAGGACTCGATCGCCGTCTTCGCGTCGAAGAAGACGGGCCGGCCGGTCAAGTGGACCGAGACGCGCAGCGAGAACTACCAGGCCACCATCCATGGCCGCGATCACATCCAGGAAGTGGAGATGGCCGCCAAAAAGGACGGCACCATCGTCGGCCTTCGCGCCAAGGTCTGGGCCAATCTCGGCGCGTACCTTTCGACGGCCTCGACGGGGATCCCCACCATTCTGCACGGCCTGATGCTTTCGGGCGTCTACGCCATCCCGAACATCCACGAGGACGTCTACGGCGTGTTCACCAACACGACGCCGGTCGACGCCTACCGCGGGGCGGGCCGGCCGGAAGCGACCTTCCTCATCGAGCGGCTGGTGGATCTCCTCGCCGGCAAGCTGGCGATGGATCCCGCAGAGCTGCGCAGGAAAAATTTCATTCCCCCCTTCACCGACGGCCACGGCGTGGCGACGGGGATCACCTACGACTCGGGCAACTATCCGGCGGCGCTGGACAAGGCCATGAAGATGGCGGATTACCCGGCGCTGCGAAAGAAGCAGGCGGATCTGCGCAAGAAGGGGGAGTATCTGGGGATCGGCCTCTCTACCTACGCGGAGATCTGCGGACTCGGGCCGTCGCAGGTCGCCGGCGCGGTCGGCTTCGGCGGAGGGCTCTGGGAGAGCGCCATCGTGCGCTTTCACCCCTCCGGGAAGGTCAACGTCATGGTCGGGGTGTCCCCGCACGGCCAGGGCGAGGAAACGACGTTCGCCCAGATCGTGGCGAGCGAGCTCGGCGTGCCGGTGGAAGACGTCGAGGTGCTCCACGGCGACACCGATCAGACGCCCATGGGTTGGGGCACCTACGGCAGCCGCACGACGGCGGTGGGAAGCGGCGCGATCATGGGCGCCGTCGGGAAGATCAAGGAGAAGGCCAAGGCGGTCACCGCGCATCTGCTGGAAGCGGCGGTCGAGGACATCGAGTACGGCGACGGCAAGTTCTTCGTGAAGGGATCGCCGGACAAGGCCAAGACCATCCAGGACGTGGCGCTCATGGCCAACGTCGCCTGGAACATGCCCAAGGGGCTGGAGCCGGGCCTGGAGGCCTCCGCGTTCTTCGATCCGCCCAACTTCGTCTACCCCTTCGGCGCGCACATCGCAGTGGTGAGAGTGGACGCCGAGACCGGCGAAGTGCGCCTGGAGCGCTACATCGCGGTCGACGACTGCGGCAAGGTGATCAACCCCATGATCGTGGAAGGGCAGATCCACGGCGGCATCGCGCAGGGTGTCGCGCAGGCGCTGTGGGAGGGCGCGGCCTACGACGAGAACGGCCAGCTCCTGACCGCCTCGATGATGGACTACGCCGTTCCCAAGGCCGGATTCCTCCCCAAGTTCGAGCTCGGCATGACCGAGACGCCGACTTCGGTCAATCCGCTCGGCGTCAAGGGAATCGGCGAGACCGGGACCATCGCGTCGACTCCGGCCGTCTACAACGCGGTGCTGGACGCTCTGGCGCCTCTCAAGGTCTCCTCGATCGACATGCCGCTCACGCCCGAGCGCGTGTGGCGCGCGATCGCGCAGGCGAAAGGAGCGTAGGCGATGTATCCCGCGGAGTTCGACTACTACCGCCCCAAGAGCCTCGCCGAGGCCACCGCTCTGCTGCGCAAGCACAAGGAATCGCGGGTGCTGGCCGGAGGGCACAGCCTGCTGCCGGCGATGCGGTTCCGGCTTGCCACGCCGAGGGTCCTGGTGGACATCGGAGGCATCGGCGCGCTCGCCGGGATCAAGGCGAAAGGGAAGGCGCTCGAGATCGGAGCGCTCGCGACGCACGCGGCGGTGGCGTCGTCGAGCCTCATCTCTCGGACCTGCCCGATCCTCGCCGAGACGGCGGCGCAGATCGGCGACCTGCAGGTGCGCAACCGCGGCACGATCGGGGGCTCGGTGGCCCACGCGGATCCGGCGGCGGATTACCCGACCGTGCTGCTGGCGCTTTCCGCCACGCTGATCGCCGCCGGCCAGAGCGGCAAGCGGGAAATCCCAATAGAGAAGTTCTTCGTCGATCTCTTCACGACCTCTTTGAAGCGCGGCGAAATCCTGACGTCCGTGCGCGCGCGCGGCTACGGCGCCGGCACGGGCGGCGCGTACGTGAAGCATCGCCATCCGGCCTCGAGCTACGCGGTGGTAGGGGTCGCGGCGATCGTCGAGGTCGAAGGGGGCAAATGCGAGCGCGTCGTCCTGACCGTGGGCGGGGCCACGGCAACTCCGGTGCGCGCCGCGGCGGCCGAAAAGGCTCTCACCGGCGCGCGGACCGACCACGCGGCCATCGCCGCTGCGGCGGCGAGAGTCGGCGAGGACATCTCCAACCCCCTCTCCGACCACTACGCCTCGGGCGACTTCCGGATCCACCTGGCGTCGGTGATGGCCAGGCGGGCACTGGCCACCGCGGTGGCGCGGGCGAAGGGATAACTCGACTCAATCTCGGCTAAGGAGGACGGACCAGAGGTGGCCTTCTCGAGACGTCACTCTCACTCTTAGGTCGCCCCGGCCCTCCGGCGTTCCCCTCGGGACCACGCGGCGGCCGAGTGTGGCCAGGAGGGAAGTCCTTCCTGCCCGCCGCTTACGAAATCGCCGCGAGGGAGAGCTCGCGGTGACGACGTAGTCGTGCTGCGCGGACCCACGCGATTTCGAAGGTCCCTGCGAGGAACGCCTACGGGCCGGGGCTTGCAGCGAGACTCTCGTCACTCCCCCGAGCTGCGGACTTTCGGGCGCGGGCGGTCGCTCCGCGACCAGCGCCGAGAATTTTCCAAGCCAGAGCCCCGATCGACCAGCGCGGCCCGGCTTAAGCAGAACCTCTCGGCCGCCGCTGGCGAAGCCAGCGCCGCGGCCGAAAGCCCGGCGGCCAGGCATCGCTCCCGCCTCCGAGGCCGCCGCGTCCCCGCGAGGGAGATGCCCGCGAGCGAGTCCTCCTATACTTTCCCCGTGCCGAAAACCCCGATCGACTCCATCGACTCGCTCCAGACCGCGCTGCGAAAGCGCAAGTACCTGGCCCAGCGCGGACTGGCCACCTCCGTCTTCCTGGCGCTGAAACTTCAACGGCCTCTCTTCCTGGAAGGGGAAGCCGGCGTCGGCAAGACCGAGGTCGCCAAGGTCCTGGCCGACATCCTCCAGACCGAGCTCATCCGGATGCAGTGCTACGAGGGGCTCGACGTCCACCACGCCGTTTACGAGTGGAACTATGCGCGCCAGATCCTCCACATCCGGCTGGCCGAAGCGCGCGGCGACCGGCCGGACGAGGCCGAGCTCTTCGGCCCCGAGTTTCTTCTGCGCCGGCCGCTCCTTCAGGCCATCGAGGGGCGTCGCGAGAAGCCGCCGGTGCTCCTGGTGGACGAGATCGACCGCAGCGACGAGGAGTTCGAGGCGTATCTCCTGGAGATCCTGTCGGACTTCCAGATCACCATTCCCGAGATCGGAACGGTCCGGGCCGAGCGGCCGCCGGTCGTCGTCATCACCTCCAATCGGACCCGCGAGGTGCACGACGCTCTGAAACGGCGCTGCCTCTACCACTGGATCGACTACCCGAGCTTCGATGACGAGCTCGCGATCGTTCGAGAGAAGGTCCCGGGGGCCTCGGCGCGTCTGGCGCGCGAGGTGGCCGGGTTCGTCTCCGAGCTGCGGCGCGCGGATCTCTTCAAGGTGCCCGGAGTGGCCGAGACGCTCGACTGGGCCGCCGCTCTGGTGGCTCTCGACCGCCAGGCGCTCGACCCCCAGATCGTCTCCGAGACCCTGGGAGCCCTGCTGAAGTATCAGGACGACGTCGAGAAGATCCGGGGAGACGCCGCGCGCACCCTGCTCGACCGGATGAAGGTGGGAGCGTGAGCGGGCGGCTGCTCGGCAATCTCCTCCGCTTCGGAAAAGTCCTGCGCGGTCTCGGCCTCGACGCGGGCCCGGCCCGGATGATCGGCGTGGCCCAAGCTCTCGAGCACGTCTCGATCGGGAACAAGTCCGACTTCCACGACGCGGCCCGGAGCCTCCTGGTGCGCCGCCGTGAGGACATGGCTCTCTTCGACCGGGCCTTCGAGGCCTTCTGGCGCAAGCCCGTGAGCGGCGAGACGTCTCTCGACCTGCGCGCGCTCGGCGAGCAGCGCCGCTGGCGCAGTCCGGCGTTTGCGCCTCCGGCGCCGCAGGGAGACTCCCGGGCGCCCGAGGCGGGGGGCCAGGATCCGCCGGCGTCCGCGGTCGTGCTCACGTACAGCCCCGCCGAGGTGCTGCGCCACAAGGATTTCGGACAGCTGACCGGAGAGGAGCTCACGGCGGTGCGCGCGTCGATCGCTGGCCTGGCCTGGCGCCTCGCGGTGAGGCGGACGCGGCGTACGCGGCCGGGGCATGGACGGCTGCCGGACCTGCGCCGCACTCTGCGCCACTCTCTCTCCTCCGGGGGCGAGGTCGTGATCTGGGAGCGCCGGGAGCGCAAGACGCGGCCGCGTCCCCTGGTCGTGCTGGCGGACGTCAGCGGCTCGATGGAGCGCTACACACGGCTGGTGGTCCTCTTTCTGTACGCGCTCGCCGAAGGGCTCGACCCGAGCGTCGAAGTCTTCGCCTTCGGAACGCGCCTGACCCGCATCACGAAGGAGCTCGCGGGCCGCGACCCGGAAGAAGCGCTCGCTCGCGCGGCCCGCGCCGTGCCCGACTGGTCCGGCGGAACGCGGATCGGAGAGTCGCTCAAGGCCTTCAACTACCGCTGGGCCCGGCGGGTTCTCTCCCGCGGGGCGGTCGTGATCGTGATCTCCGACGGCTGGGACCGGGGAGAGCCGGAGCTCCTGGCCCGCGAGATGGCGCGCCTGCAGCGAAGCGCGCACCGCGTGATCTGGCTCAATCCGCTGCTCGGCTCGCCGCGCTACGAGCCTCTGGCGCGCGGGATCCGCGCCGCGCTCCCCTTCGTCGACGACTTCCTGCCGGTGCACAACCTGTCGAGCCTGGAGGACCTGGCACGGCGGCTGGAAGCTCTCCCAGGCCCGCGCGCCCCGCGCCGGCAGGCGCCCGCGGCCGCCGGCGCGTAATCGTCCGATGCGAGAGATTCTCGTCGAGATCGACCGCTGGCGCGCCTCCGGGCTTCCCGTGGCCGTCGCCACGGTCGTGTCGACGTGGGGCTCCGCGCCGCGCGCGGCCGGCGCCAAGATGGCCATGACGGCCGACGGACAAATCGTGGGTTCGGTCTCCGGAGGATGCGTTGAGGCGGCGGTGGTCGAAGCCGGCGCCGGTGTTCTGGCCTCCCGGCTACCCCGCATGCTCGACTTCGGCGTGACCGATGAGAGGGCCTGGGAGGTCGGGCTCGCCTGCGGCGGCAAGATCTCCGTCTTCGTCGAGCCGCTCGACGAGCAGCTCTACCCCGCTCTGCGCGAAGCCGCGCTGTCGGGCCGCGCGCACGCCGTGGCGACCGTGATCCGCGGGCCGGCGTCTCTTCTCGGATCCAAACTGATCGCGGGAACGCCCACGTCGACGGCCGGATTTCCCGAGGAGACCGCCGTGTTCGCGGCGCGGGAAGCGCTCGGGGCTCTGGTTTCCGGGGAGAGCCGGCGTGTCGAGGCGCCGGGATCGGGCGGCGAGACGTGCGAGATTTTCCTGGAGATCCAGCGTCCGGCGCCGACGCTCGTCGCGGTCGGAGGCGTCCACATCGCGGTCGCGCTCACCGCGCTCGCCCGGACTCTCGGCTATCGGACCATCATCGTCGATCCCCGAAAGGCCTTCGGGAACCGGGAGCGCTTTCCGCACGCGGATCTCCTGGTCTCCGCGTGGCCGGACGAGGGGCTGCGGCAGGTCGGCCTCGACTCCTCCACGGCCGTCGCGGTGCTGACCCACGATCCGAAGCTCGACGATCCCGCGCTCCAGGCGGCTCTGGCGAGCGACGCCTTCTACGTGGGCGCTCTCGGGTCCCGCACGACGCAGGAGAAGCGGCGCAAGAGGCTGCTCGCGGCGGGGCTCGCCGAAGAGCAGCTCGCGCGGCTCCACGCCCCGATCGGGCTCGACCTCGGCGGACGCTCGCCCGAGGAGATCGCGCTGGCCGTCCTGGCCCAGATCGTCGCCGCCCGCAACGGGCGCGAGTCCCGGCGCGAGCCTCCTGCTCCTCGCGGCTGACGCGCTGCCGGAACCAGATCGCCAGGGACTCGGCATCGATCTCGCCGCGGGCGACGGCCAGGGTGAAGACGGGAAACGGGAAACGAAGAAGGCTACAATTTATATATTGTATCCTGGGCCGCGGCTGCCGAGACCCAGCATGGCCGCCCTCAGCCGCGAATGACGCCGCAGGAGCCGCAGATAGCGCGCCTCGTCCCTGCCGGCCTTGGCCCGAAGAATCGCGACGATCGACTCCTTCTCTCCCCGCGGCCAGGCGGCGAGCTCGGGAATCAGATCGAGGACCAGGGCCCAGTTCTCGAAGGCTTTCCGCTCGACCCCGGTCCATCGGCGGGTGGAAACCCCGAGCGCCCGCGCCACGCGTTCGGACGACGCGCACCGGATCCGCTCCGCGTCTCCGCCGAACTGCCGGGCCATCCGGCGGTCGACCGAGAGTCCGATATTCCGGATATGGAACCGGTCCCAGTCGGATTCCGCCTCCCGCCTTCCGCCTTCCCCCTTCCGCCTTCCGACCTCGTAAAGCAGATTGCAGATCGCAATGCGGCGCAGAGTCCGTTGCGGCGTGCGGTATCTCGGCCTTTCCGCGACGCGCTCCTCCTCGGCGGCGACGATCCGGGCTGCCTTGGAGTCCGTCGGCCGGAACCCGAGCTT
>DATFTF010000276.1:0-4310 GCA_035262245.1 Thermoanaerobaculia bacterium | reverse complement strand
CTGGGCGTCGCGCCGCTGGACATCCGTGTCGTGACCGCGGACACGGATTTGACTCCTGTCGATCTGGGCTCCTATTCGTCGCGCGTGACCTTGATGACCGGAAACGCGGCGCTGCAGGCCGCGGAGCGGGCGCGCGAGATCCTGGTTCCCGTGGTGGCCGATAGGCTCGGAGTGCCGGCGCCGCGTCTGGTTTTCGCCGACGGACGGGTGTTCGACTCCGAGGACCCCGACCACGGGCTCGCGTTTGCCGAGGCGGTCGTGGCCGCGGAGTCGAAGGTCGGGACGATCGGAACGGTCGGCTCTTATTCACCACCCCCGTCGGCCGGCCGCTATCGCGGCGCCGGCGTCGGACCCTCGCCGGCCTATTCGTACTCCGCGGCGGTGGCCGAGGTGGAGGTCGATTGCGCGACCGGCATTTATCGGGTTCCCAAGATCTGGATCGCGCATGACGTCGGCAAGTGCATCAATCCGGCTCTGGTCGTCGGCCAGGTCGAGGGCTCGGTGTACATGGGTCTGGGCGAGATCCTGATGGAGGAGATGGCCTACCGCGACGACGTGGGCGGCAACGTGGTCCACAAGTTCCCGTCGATCCTCGAGTACAAGAGCCCGACGACGAAGGAAATGTGCGAGGTCGAGACCTATCTCGTCGAGGATCCGGATCCCAACGGACCGTTCGGCGCCAAGGAGGTGGGCCAGGGGCCGCTTCTCCCGGTCCCGCCGGCGGTCGCCAACGCGATTTACGACGCGGTCGGCGTCCGCGTCGACGAGGTCCCGGCCACGCCGGAAAAGGTCTTTCAGGCGTTGCGCGCGAAGATGCAGGGCCGTTCCCCCCGCTACGGGCCGACGCGATTTCCGGACATTCCCTATCCGCCGCCGGCCTACATCCCGACGCCGGAGGAGGGAGGCGATGGGAAGGCGGCGGACTCTGTGGCTACAGGGGCTGGGGGAGTCCGATGAGCCGTCCATCGAGGGACGAACTTCGTCAAGCAAGATTGGCGATTTGTGATTTGCGATTTGTGATTGGGGCGCGGCGAGTTTCGTTTCGTGCAAACGGCTCGTCAACCTCCTCGCCGGGCGATCTCAAGATCTGCCCAAATCGCAAATCACAAATCTCAAATCACAAATCCCCATGATGCGCCTTCCCAAATTCCGCTACTGGATGCCCACGACCGTCCGCGAAGCCGTGCGCATCAAGGCCGACTGCGGGCCGGAAGGCGCCTTCGTCGCGGGCGGGACGGATCTCTATCCAAACATGAAGCGGCGCCAGCAGACGCCGCGCCACGTGATCGGACTCTCGAGGATTCCGGCCCTGGCGAGAATCCGCTTCGGTGCGGAGGGGGCCGCGATCGGCTCGGCCGCGCTCCTCTCGCGGATCGAGAACCACCGGCGCATCGTCCGGGACTATCCCGCGCTGGCGCGCGCGATCGCGGAGATCTCCACCCCGCCGCTGCGCAACATGGGGACCCTCGGCGGGAACCTGCTGCTCGACACCCGATGCAACTACTACGACCAGAACTACGAATGGCGGCAGGCCATCCATTTCTGCATGAAGAAGGACGGCGAGATCTGCTGGGTCGCGCCCGGATCGCCGCGATGCCTGGCCGTCCAGTCCGCAGACTCGGTTCCCATCCTGATCGCGCTCGGCGCCCGCGCGACCCTGGTCTCGGCTCGGGGAGAGAGGGAGATCGCGGTCGAGGACCTTTACGCCAACGACGGCATCCGCTACGTGACCAAGCAGCCCGACGAGCTTCTGACGGAGATTCGCCCGGGGAGGCCGGGCAATTGGACGGCGTCGTACCGCAAGCTCCGCCGCCGCGGGTCCTTCGACTTCCCGGTGCTGGGCGTGGGAGCCGCCGTGTCGGCAACGGGTGGAGTGGTCACCGATGTCCGTCTGGTCCTCGGCGGAGTCGCTTCCGCTCCGTTGCGCCTGACCAAGAGCGAGGAGCTCCTGCGTGGCCGGCTACTGACGGAGGAGGCGATCGCGGAGGCGGCGGCGGCGGCCTCGGGCTCCGCACGCCCGATGGACAACACGGATTTTTCCTTCCTCTGGCGCAAGGAAATGGTCTCCCGATACGTGGGCCTTGCCTTGCGGGACGTCCGGAACTGAAAGCCCGGCTCGCCTGCGGGCCCCTTGCTTTCCCCGAAGCCTTCGCCTAGACTATCCGCCTTCTCGTATCGCCTGCCTTCCTCGCACGCATTCCGCGCTCGCAGAAGTCCGACGAAGATCACGGGAAGTCGGCTTCGCCGAGCGGCGCGACGGAGTCGGAGACAAGACGCCGGTTTGAGGATTCTGTTTCGATGAAGCTTTACGTCGGTAACCTTCCTTACAGCACCAGCGAAGACGATCTTCGCAATCTCTTTTCCCAGTACGGAAATGTCGATTCCGTCGCCATCATCACCGACCGGGACACCGGGCGGTCCAAGGGTTTCGGATTCGTCGAGTACGGGGACGACAACGAGGCCAAGGCGGCCATCTCCGCGCTCTCGGGCCAGGAGTACGGCGGCCGGGCTCTCACCGTCAACGAGGCGCGCCCCAAGACGGGCGGCGGCGGCGGCGGGCGCGGAGGCCGCGACCGCTACTGACTCGATCAATTTCCACGACTATTTTTCGGGGGGCTTCGGCCCCCCTTTTTCTTGAAGTCCGAGGGCCGGTTTGATTTCATCGAACCGGAGAACATGATGATGAAGGACCAGAAACCGGAACGCCGAGTCAACCAGCGCCGGACCGATGACCGCCGCAGCGCCTCCGATTTCGTGCCCGTGGAGCGCCGCAGAGGCGAAGACCGCCGCGTCGCGGAGCGCCGCAAGTCCGGCTACTTCTTGAGCGACGTCCAGGAGCTCCGCCGGCGCGCCCGCAAGCACATCCAGGACGGAGCCGTGACCCAGGGGTATTTGGCCGATCGGGAGAAGGTGATCTCCGTTCTGAATCAGGCGCTGGCCACGGAGATCGTGTGCGTGCTCCGGTACAAGCGGCACTACTTCATGGCCACCGGCATCCACGCCAACGCGGTGGCCGACGAGTTCCTGCAACACGCCAATGACGAGCAGGGGCATGCCGATCAGATCGCGGATCGGATCACCCAGCTCGGCGGCGAGCCCGACCTGAATCCCGAAGGGCTGGCGTCCCGCAGCCACTCGCAGTACGTGCCGGGCAAGACTCTGGTCGACATGATCCGGGAGGATCTGGTTGCCGAGCGCATCGCCATCGAGTCCTACGGGGAAATCGTCCGCTTCCTCGGAGAACGGGACATCACGTCCCGCCGGATGATGGAGGCGATTCTGGCCGTGGAGGAAGAGCACGCCGACGACCTGAAGAATCTCCTGGCCACGCTCGATCCGACCAAGCCGGGCGAGTAACCCTCGCCTCCGCTGCGCTTCGCGACCTGCGCCCCGATGGGGCGCACCGCCGTCCGGCTCGCCCAAAGGGGCTCGACCGGACGGCTGGTCGCGAAGCTCCGCTCCGCCTCGCGCGGCGCGCGCCTCCACCCTCGGTTACTTCGGGTGACTACGCGCGCCGCGAACGGGGCTAGATCACGTCGCTCTGGTGCGCGCGTCGGCCGTACGCAGGCGGTCGCTGCGCGACCGGCGCTGCAACGTTTCCAGACGGGGGCCGAGCCCGGAGCTCCGCGCGCCGCGAACGGGGCTGATCACTTTGCTCCCGCGCGGGATCTGCGCGCGTCGTTTCGTTCCGGCGGGCGCTTTTTGTTTTAGAATCCGAACACGTGCCCGCAAAACTGACCCTGTATCCGGCTCGGGGGACGTCGCGCACCTTCGTCTTTCGCGAGGGGAAGAATCACTTCGTGGGGCGCGATCCAACGAGCGATCTGCTCCTGGACGACCCGCGTGTCTCGGCGCGCCATGCCCTGCTGCAGTGGACTGGAAACGACTGGATCCTGGTGGATCTGCGAAGCAAGAACGGCACGTTCGTCAACGGCTCGGCCATCACCGAGCTGCCGCTCCAGAGTCATGACTGGATCTCCTTCGGCGGACTGAGCGCCCGCATCGACCGCGTTTCGGAGAAGGAGGTCGAGGAGCTTCTCGCGGAGCGGGCCCGGCGCCTCCAGCGATTCGTCGAGTCGCGGCGCGACCTCGAAGAGGGTCTCGCGGCGCGGGTTCTTCTGCAGCGCCTGCTGGAATTCGCCCTCGAGCTGGTCGATGCGGACCGGGGGTTCGTGTTTCTGGCGCAGCCCTCGGGCGAGATCGACGCGCAGATCGCCGCCGGTTTTGCTCCCTTCGACCCGATCGACGGCCGTCTCCAGAGCGGACTCGCCGAAGCGGAGGCCGTGCTGCGAACCGGCGAGACGGCGGTG
>DATFTF010000275.1:0-2680 GCA_035262245.1 Thermoanaerobaculia bacterium | reverse complement strand
GAAGGGACGGCGGACGAACCGGGCGATTCTGGCCGAGTGGGCTTCGATTCCGCGACGGCTTCGGAAGGCTGTCGCCGGGCTCTCGGCCGGAGATCTGAGAGCTCGCGGCGGATCCCAGGGGTCGTCCATCCGAGAGTACGGGCATCATCTCGTGGAGGCCAACCTCGTTGCGTCGACGATCGTGATCGCCGCGCTCGGCAAGCCCGGCTGCAAGTACGACTGGTCCTGGCTTTTTCCCGACAAGGCCTGGATGAAACGACTCGGCTACGATCGGGTGCCCCTGGAGCCAGCGATCCGGCTGCTGGAGGCTCTCTGCGACCACCTTGTCGGCATAGCGCGGCGCGCCTCCGGATCGATGGGCCGGGCCGTCAGGCTCATTGGCACTCCGGGAGGGCGAGGCACGCGCCGAACTGTGAGGCGGGTGCTCGAGGAGGAATGCGAGCACGCCCGCCATCATCTCCGGGACATCGCGAGAGCGAAGGTTTCGCTGCGGCCCGGCTCGAGGAGGAGAAGGCCGGCCTGAGAGTTCCTTACTGAGCCGGGGACCGCGCCGCCAGAGGAGTTCTGGAATACATCCCCACGGGATGACCGGCCGGATCGGCGACGACCGCGATCGCGCCGGCGCCGTCGGGAAGATTGAACGGAAATCCGGGCGGGATCGTCCCGCCGAGTTCCGCCGCCTTCTTGCAGCTGGCGGGCAGATCGCTGACCTGCACGTAGACCATGCCGTTGAACGCGCTGATGTTGCCGTCGGCCACGCGCAGCGTGCCGATGGGCGTTCCCGCGGCGACGATCTCCGCGGCTCGGTCGGTGCCCTGGACCGCGTTGAAGGTCCAATCGAAGAGCTTGCCGTAGAAGTCCTTGGATCGAGCCAGGTCGGTCGTCGTGATGTCGAACCACGCGATGCGGCCGGCCCCGACGTCCGGCTTGGGTGTCTTGTGAGAGGCTGCGCGCAGCTCGGCGCTCACGAGAGTCAGGGTCAGGGCCATCGCCAGGGTTGCTGTTCGCATGGAACCTCCTCTTCGTCAGGCGCGGGGTTTGGTTCGCATCCTATCGCGCGGCGCCGGGATTGGAGGAGAACGCGGCTCGGGCGCTCTCGAACCGCCGCTGGCGGGCCAGTTCTTCGCGAACGCGGAAGATTCAGGAGGGGAGAATGAAACGCCGGCAGCAAGCCTTCGCCGCCTCGACGCTGACCATGGTCGTCATCAGCGTGTTCCGGGCCGCGAGTCTGCCGGCCGGACCGCCCGGTGGACCCGCACAGGACCTGGCGGCCATCGAGCAACTCCACCGGCAGGACGTCGCTGCGACCCTGTCGGGCGACCCGGCGGCACTGGCCGAGCTGTGGACCGACGACGCGGTGCGATTAGAGCAGGGCGAAGAGGCGAACATCGGCCGCCCGGCGATACGCGCCGCCGACGAGCGCAGCCGGGCCGCGCACCCGAAGGCCAGAATCGTGAAGTACGTCCCCGAGATCAAGGACGTCACGATCGCGGACGGGTGGGCCTTCGAGTGGGGATACTTCACGGGCAGTTACAAGGAGGCGGCGGACGGCGAGGAGAAGCCGTTCCGCGCCAGGCTCCTGAGAGTCTTGAAGAAGCAGAAGGACGGCAGCTGGCGATTCGCCCGCGTGATGTGGAACACGTCGGACTGAGGCGCGATCCCAGCCGTCGGCGAAGCAATCGTGCCGCTCCAGAACCGCGTGGATCCGTACGGAAAACTCCGGGCAGTCCCACAGCGCGGGACGCTGATGGGCAATCGAGGCGTTCTGCACGACGCGTCGCGGCGGATCGTAGCGGCCTGGCGCTCGCGGCGGTGGATCACGTGCGTGCTGAGCTACAGAGGGAGACGGCGAGAGGTCTTTACGCCGCACAGATACAGCGAGCTTTTCTTCCTCGATGAAGCCACGTCGCTCGCCGCCGGGCATCGGCCCTGCGCGGAATGCCGGCGGAGCCGGTACGAAGAGTTCTGCGCGGCCTGGACGGGAGAACCTAATCTGCCGGACTGGCGGCGGGGCCGCCGCGCCGATGCAATCGATCGCGTTCTCCACGCGGAACGGGTGCGAGAGGGCGGGGGAAAGAAGACCTACCCGGCCGTCCTGTCGTCGCTCCCTCCTGGAACAATGGTCGAGAACGGAGGCCGGCCTTACCTCTATTGGGAAGGCGCTCTGTATCCGTGGAGCTTTGCCGGATACAGAATCCCGATCGCTGCGGACCTGGGTTCGGAAGTGAACGTTCTCACTCCGAAATCGGCCGTGCGAGCCATTCGCGCAGGGTTCGCGCCGCAGGTGCATCCGAGCGCCGGATCGCGGCGGAAGAGGCGCGTCGCGCACCCGCGTCCCGCGAAGTAAGCCTGCCGGCAGACGTCCTCGCACACCGGCCATACAATCGCCGTCGCGTCGAGCACTTGGAGGACCGCGAATGCAAGGTGAGGGGCCCCTCGACATACTCCCGCTCTGGGCCTTCGGTCTGGGCACCCTCGTTCTCGTGCTCTTTGCGGTCGAAGGCGGCTACCGGCTGGGCCGGCGCAGGTGGAGACAAGAGGAGCATGAGACCGAGGCGCCGGTCGGGGCGATGGTCGGGGCGTCGCTGGGGTTGCTGGCGTTCATGCTGGCCTTCACTTTCGGCCTGGCGGCCCAGCGCTACGACAAACGGAGGGACCTGCTGGTAGACGAGGCGAATGC
>DATFTF010000274.1:0-7344 GCA_035262245.1 Thermoanaerobaculia bacterium | reverse complement strand
ATTGGAAAAGTCTTCGTATCGGTCTTCATGCCCTCAAGTACGACGCGACGGGGGCGGCAGGTTCCGCACGAACTCCGCACCCGCAGCGATGGCTTCTTCGAGATTCTGCTGCTCCGTGCGGTCCGAGCGAGCCTTCGGCTTGAGAGAGTGGTCGCCTCCTTCGATCCAGTGAACGCGGATGCCCGGCGACAGGCGGTATCCGGCGACTTCCTCAGGCGCGCCGAAGGGATCGCGCGTTCCCTGGACGATCAGAGTCGGCACGGCGAGCGACTCCAGGTGGCTGGTTCGCAGCCTAGCCGGCTCGCCCGGCGGATGAAACGGGTACCCGAAGCACAGCAGACCGCGAGCCCCGGCCTCGCCGGCGACGAGGCTGGCGATCCGTCCGCCCATCGACTTCCCGCCGATGACCACCTGCCCGCCTCCGCCCAGGCGGAGGATCACGTCGAGCCAGGTCCGACGCAGCATGGGCTCGCGATCCGGCGCCTTCCGCCCGCCTCCCCGCCGCCGGTTTGCCATATACGGGAACTCGAAGCGGGCGACGCGCAGGCCTTGCTTCGCCAGCCCCTGGGCCACGCGATTCATGAAGGGAGAGTCCATCGGAGCTCCGGCTCCGTGCGCCAGCACGACCACGTCGGCCCCGCCCGCCGGACCCTCGAACAGGAGCTCGGTTTCGGCCGGTGCTTCCATTCCATCCTCTCAGGTGCGGCCAGGCACCCCAGGAGCCGCCATCATAAGCATCCGCTGGAGAACCCGAAACCTTCGACGGCCTCGACCGTATCTTCCTGTCGAATGACTAGGAGAAGGCGGCTTTCCCCCTTAAGCTCCGACAGGAGGGACCCGAGACGCCCGAACAGTCCCACCGTCTCTGGAAAGGAGCTGCCATGACGCCGCCGCGGACCGACCTTTTGCAGGGGACCCTCGATGTCCTGATCCTGAAGACGCTCTTTGCCGAGCCGATGCACGGATGGGGCATCTCGCAGCGCATCCAGCAGCTCTCTGAAGACGTGCTCCAGGTCAACCAGGGATCGCTGTATCCCGCCCTCTACCGGCTGGAGTCCCGCGGCTGGATCCGTTCGAGCTGGGGCAGCTCCGAGAACAACCGGCGGGCGAAGTTCTACGAGCTGACCCGCGCGGGCCGCAAACAGCTCGCCGAGGAGCGGGAAAGCTGGGAGCGCTTCGTTGCAGCCGTGGGACGGGTTCTGGAAGCGACATAGGAGGGCGGGCCATGAAGAGCCGGATCGCCGCAGCCTTTCGCGCCTTCTTTCGCCGGGAGTCTCTCGAGCGGGAGATGGACGAGGAGATGCGCTTCCACATAGAGATGGAGACCAGGAAGAATCTCGGCCGGGGGATGACGCCGGAGCAGGCCTCGACCGAGGCGCTGCGCGGATTCGGCGGCCTCGATCGCCACAAGGAAGAAGGCCGGGACGCGTCCGGGATTCCGTGGCTGGAGAGCTTCTCGCAGGACACCCGAATCGCGCTGCGAGGCTTGAAGCGCAACCCGGCTTACGCCCTTGCCTCCATCGCAACGCTGGCCCTGGGCATCGGGGCCAACGTCGCGGTCTTCAGCGTTGTGCACGCGGTCTTTCTTCAGGAGCTCCCCTACGGCGGCGGCGACCGGCTGGTCCGCCTCCGGCAGGACGCACCCGCGGCCGGAATCGAGGACGCGGCCTTCTCGCCAGTGGAGGTCGCCGACTACCGCTCCCAGACCCGCACGCTGCAGGGCGTAGTCGAGTACCACTCGATGTCGTTCATTCTCCTCGGGCAGACGCAGCCCGAGCGGGTGCGCACCGGCGTCGTTTCCGCGGACTTCTTCGACGTGTTCCGGGTCAAGCCGCTGCTGGGACGGCTCTTCCTTCCCGGCGAGGACGCGCACGGCGCTGAGCCGGTGCTGCTGCTCTCCTACGACTACTGGATGAAGAACTGCGGCGGCGATCCGCACATCGTGGGACGCGCGTTCCGCATGAACGACAAGATTCACACGGTGGTCGGGGTCCTGCCTCCGATCCCGCCTTATCCCGACGAGAACGATGTCTTCATGCCGACCTCGGCCTGTCCGTTCCGCGGAGGCGCCGCGGCGTCCAACAACCGCAATGCGCGAATGGTGAACGTCTTCGGACGTTTGAAGCCCGAAGTCCGTCTCGCCGACGTCGATCGGGATCTCGCCGTCATAGCCGGAAAGCTGTCCGCGGCCTTTCCCAGGGACTATCCCGGCAAGGCCTCCGGCTTCACCGTCCACGGTATTCCCCTGACCCGCGAGCTGACCCAGCGCGCGCGGCCAACCTTCCTGATTCTTCTGGCGACGGTCGCTCTCGTGCTGCTGCTGGCCTGCGCCAACGTGGCGAACCTCACGCTCGCCCGTCACCTGCGCCGCCACCGGGAGATCGCGCTGCGCTCCGCGCTCGGAGCCGGGCGCGGACGCCTGGCGCGGCAGATGCTCACGGAGTCGACCGTCCTCTCGGTCGTCGGGGGCGTGCTCGGCCTCGCCCTCGCCGCGGGCGTGCTCCGCCTGCTCGTCGCTTTCGCCGCGCGCTTCACCCCGCGCGCCGGGGAGATTCGGATCGACGCTCCGGTTCTCCTCTTCGCCCTGGCGATCTCGATCGCAACGGGAATCGCCTTCGGCCTGGTCCCCGCGCTGTCACGGCAGGACAACCTCGCCGCCGCTCTCCAGGAGTCGGGACGATCGACCCTCGGTTCCTCCAGGTACGGCCTGCGCCAGGCCCTCATCGTGGTGCAGGTCGCGGTCTCCTTCATGCTCCTGATCGGGGCCGGCCTGATGCTGAAGAGTCTGTGGAAGCTCCAGGCGGTCGACCCGGGCTTCGACGTCCAGCGCGTGGAAACCATGCGCGTGGCTCTCAATTTCTCCAAGTACGACAACGCCGACAAGCGGCGAGCCTTCTTCCGGCGCTTGCTGGACGATCTCGCCGGCCGTCCGGGCGTGGATTCGCTGGGCGTGGTGGGAACGCTGCCGCTCAATCAGGACGGCGGACCGCAGAACAACAGCTTCGAGATCGAAGGCCGGCCGACGCCGAGCCCGGATCTGCGGCCGCAGGCAGACTTCCAGCAGGTTTCGCCCGACTACTTCCGCACCATTCGCGCGCCGCTCGCCGCTGGACGCGGCATCCTGGCCTCCGATCGGCCCGAGACCCCGAAGATCGCGGTGATCAATCAGACCATGGCGCGGCATCTGTGGCCCTCCGAGAGCCCGATCGAACGCCGCATCACCTTTGACGAGGGCAAGTCCTGGATTACGATCGTCGGCATCGTCGGAGACATCCGGCAGAACGGCCTGGACCGCGTCCCCGGCGACCAGGCCTACGTCGCGCTCGATCAGTACCCCTCCCTGGCCGGGTCGATTCTGGTGCGCAGCGCCTTGAGCCCGCAGGCGGTGATCGGTCTCGTCCGGAGCGCGGTCCGCACGATCGACCCTGATCAGCCGGTCGATCAGTTCCGGACGCTCGACGAGCTGCGCGCCAACGCCCTGGCCTCCCCGCGCCTGACGTCGATCCTCCTCGCCGCCTTCGCCGCGCTCGCGCTGCTGATCACCTCGGCCGGGATCGCCGGCGTCATCGCGTTCTCGGTGACCGAACGGACCCAGGAGTTCGGCATCCGGCTGGCCCTGGGCGCGCATCCGCGCCAGGTCCGGGCAATGGTGCTGCGGCAGGGCATGACCATGGTGGCGATCGGACTGGCCCTGGGATTCCTGGGGGCGCACCTGCTCGCGCGCCTCATGTCCGGGCTGCTGTTCGAAGTCCGGGCCACCGATCCGCCGACCTTTCTCGCCATGTCGGCAATCCTGGCCGCCGTCGCCGCCGCCGCCTGCCTCGGTCCGGCGCGGCAGGCCACGGCGGTCGATCCGATGACCGCGCTCCGGGCCTCGTGAAACGAGAAGGAGGAGAACGACGATGAAACGCAGAGACTTTCTGAAGACGTCCGCGGGGCTCGGCTTGTGGGCGGCGACGCCGGGGGCCGCGCGCCGCGCCCTTGCCACGGCGATGCCGTCGGGATTTGACGGGCCGCAGCCTGCCAGCCCCCTCAAGGCCCCCGCACAAGGATCGATTCCCGTCGCCTTCCTGATCTCGGACGGTGCCGTGGTCATCGATTTCTGCGGGCCGTGGGAGGTTTTTCAGGACGCCGCTGTCCCCGGCCGGATGGACAATCCGTTCCAGCTCTACACCGTGGCGGCGACGGGCAAGCCCGTCCGGACGAGCGCCGGAATGAAGATCGTTCCGGAATACACCTTTCAAAGCGCGCCGCCTCCGAAGGTCGTCGTGATTCCCGCCCAGGGTGACAAGTCGGAAGCGCCGATCGCCTGGCTCCGGAAGACCGCCCAATCGGCGGACGTCATCATGTCCGTCTGCACCGGCGCTTTTCTCCTGGCCCGGACAGGCCTTCTCGACGGCAAGGCCGCGACCACTCACCATTCCGGCTTCCGCCAATTCGCCATGGACTTTCCGAAAATTCAGCTCCAGCGCGGAGCCCGCTACGTCGACAACGGCAGCCTGGCGACCGCGGGCGGACTCTCCTCCGGCATCGACCTCGCGCTGCACGTCGTCGAGCGGTACTTCGGACGCGAAGCGGCCGAGAACACCGCCTACTACATGGAGTACCAGGGAGCGGGATGGAAGAACCCGCAGTCCAACGCGGTCTACGCGACCGCCCGGCTCTCGACGAGCGAGCACCCGCTCTGCGCGGTTTGCGAGATGGATGTCGATCCAAAGACGGCCCCGAAATCGGCCTACAAGGGCAGGACCTACTACTTCTGCTCCGACGATCACAAGAAGCAGTTCGACGCGACGCCGGCGAGCTACGCGCAGGCGACCACGAAGTAGCCATCAGCTGTCAGCTATCAGCTGTCAGCCGTCAGCGTTCAGCTCGAGAGCGGGCGACGTCCTCGTAGACCACGCCGCCCTTCATCACGAAGCGCACGCGCGTGAGCGCCGTTATTTCGGTCAAGGGATCGCCTTCGACGGCGATGACGTCGGCCTCGGAACCCGGGGCGATCCGGCCGATCCGCTCGGCCATTCCCAGCGACTCCGCCGCGAGCGAGGTCGCCGAGGCGAGCGCGTCGAGCGGCCTTTGCCCGCCGTCGCGCACCCGGCAGACGAGCTCCTCGGCGTTGCGCCCGTCCGCGCCGGCCACGGCGTCGGTTCCGAAGACGACCTTGAGATTCGGCGTCGCGATCGCGCGCCGGAAGGTCTCGACCGCGAGCGGAAGCGCCTTCTCCATCGCCGTGAATCCCTCAGCGTTGTAATTGCCGATTCCGAAGTACTTCGACTTGTTCTCCAGGTAGTTGCGAAAGACCAGGCAGCACTGGGGATCGAAGTACGTCCCGCGCTCGGCCATGAGTTTCAGGGCCTCCGGCGTGGCGAAGATGCCGTGCTCGATCTCGCTGCATCCGGCCTCGACCGCGGCCTTCATGCTTTCCGGACTGTGGGCGTGCACCAGCGTGCGCAGGTTGAGCACCCGCGCCTCGCCGCAGGCCGCGGCGAGCTGCTCGGAAGTCATCGTCTGGGCCCCGCCGTCCCGGATGCTCTTGGAAGCGAAAACCTTGATCAGGTCGGCCCCGGCTTCCTTGCGCTCGCGGACGAGCTGGCGCAGCTTCTTGGCATCGCCGCTCTTCTCGTTCAGCGGTTCGAGCGAGGTCAGAATGCGCGGGCCGGGAATCGATCCGGAGTCGATGGCGCGCTTCAAGTGGAGATCCTCCGGCGAGCCGGGGCTCTGGACCGTGGTGAAGCCGGCCTGGAGCGTGGCCCACGCATTTCCTGCCATCGCCAGAGCTCCGCGAACGGGACTCTCTCCGTCCTCGTCGGTGTGAAGCTTTCCGCCGGCGTTGAAGTGCCAGGCCACGTGCGCGTGCAGATCGATCAGCCCCGGCAACACGGTCAGGCCGGTCAGGTCGTAAGTGGGCGGCGCCTGCCCGGCCGGGGAGCCGCCTTTCTCGATGCGGGCGATGCGGCCGCCCTCGATCCAGATCTGCGCCGGGCCGGAGACGATCGAACGGCCGTCGAAGAACCGGTCGCAGCGCAGAATGATGGGGTCGGACCTCGGCGTCGCGGGCTGCGTAAGCGCGGACGCGGCGAGAAGCGTCAGGATCGCCGCAAGGCGCAGACGCATTCGGTCAGGACTTCGCCCGCATCCGGTCGTTGAAGTCTTCCGACTTGCCGCGCGGGATCGAGAGCGACTCCCAGTGTCCGCCGGCGAAGTGCTTGGCCAGGAAGACGATCTGGCCGACGTGGTAGGCGTAATGCGTGAGCTGGCGGTTGACGGCCTTGACGACCGTGTGCGGCTCGCCGCGGATCGTCACCGTGCGCTCCAGGTCCGCCGGCTTCATCGGATCGATGACATCGAAGAGAATCTTCCAGGACGCCTCCCACCGCTCCAGGAGCGCGGCGCGCGTGTCGGCGGGCGTCTCTTCGAATTCCGTGTCGCGGTGCCGGTCCGGCTTCTCGCCGTCGGAGGTGAAGAAATCGAGCCACCGCGAGCGGAGGTTGCCGGCGATGTGCTTGACCACGAGCGCGATCGAATTGGCTTCCGGGTCGAGCTTCTCGAAGAACTCCGCCTCGGAGACTTGAGCGATGGCCTTTTCGGCGAGTTTCTTCTGCCCGTGAAACTGCCGCCGCGCGTCTTCGAGATAGAAGTCGCCGATCACGGGCGTCATTCTCTCAGAGGATCGGGAGGCGAAACGGGGCGGCGCACTCGTTATTCCGCCCTCGATCCGGCCTGGTATTGCTCGTCGCTGACCTTTTCCATCCAGTCGACGGTCTTGCCGTCGAGCTGCTCCAGAACCGCGATGTGCGTCATGGCCGTGGCCGGCGTAGCGCCGTGCCAGTGTTTTTCCCCCGGCGGGCACCAGACGACGTCCCCGGGCCGAATTTTCTCAATCGCTCCTCCCCAGCTCTGCACCAGGCCGCAGCCCTCCGTCACGATGAGGCTCTGGCCCAGCGGATGCGTGTGCCATGCGGTCCGAGCGCCCGGCTCGAACGTGACTCGGACGGCGAGCGCGCGTGCGGGAGCCGGCGTCTGGAACAGGGGGTCGACCCTCACGGAGCCAGTGAAATTTTCGGCCGGTCCTTTGCCGGAAGCCTGTGAGCCGCTTCTCTGGATCTCCATTTCTTGAGTCCCCTTCCCCGGCTGGATCGGCGATCCTACTTCTCGAACCGCTCGAATCGATAAGCCAGCTCCGGACCGCCTCCTCCCTCGTAGGCCAGCCGGGCGACGAGGAGCGCAAAAGGCTCGGTGTAACGAGCGATCCGCAGCGGACCGGCGTCCACGGGCTCGAATCCCGCCTCGCGGATCAGCCGCGCCGCGATCCTCTTGCTGGCGGAATCATCGCTGCAGTAAACG
>DATFTF010000273.1:0-4096 GCA_035262245.1 Thermoanaerobaculia bacterium | reverse complement strand
GGGGTTGGGCGGTCCGCTTTCCGGGCGCCCTCCTCTCCGTGCTTCATTCGGGAGGAGATCGCCGGAAGACCGACGCCACCAACAACCAGTCGCTGGTCTTGCTCTTCCAGCGACAGGGGCGTCGGGCCCTCCTGACCGGAGACGCAGGGGCTCCGACCGAACGCACGCTGCTGGCGACCGGCGCGCCGCTGACCGCCGACACGCTCAAGGTCGGGCATCATGGAAGCCGGGGAGGGAGCACGCCGGAGTTCGTTGCGGCCGTGGCTCCCCGGATCGCGCTGCTCTCCTGCGGCCGGGAGAACCGCTTCGGACATCCCGCCCCGGAGACGCTGGCGACGCTCTCCGCCGCCCGGGTCCATCTGCTGCGCACCGATCTTCTTTCCGACGTCGGTGTGGAGCTGTCGCCGGGAGCCACCCGCCTTTCGTGGCGAGGGAGACCATGAAGCTCGTCTCCGCGCCGACCCTCCTGGTCATCCTCGGGCCGACCGCGTCGGGCAAGAGCGGCATCGCCCACGAGCTCGCGCGCCGGCGGAGAGGGGAAATCGTCTCCGCGGACGCCTTCGCGGTTTACCGCAGTTTCGACGTCGGGACAGCCAAGCCGTCCCCGGAGCGGAGGGCCGAGGTTCCCTATCACCTGATCGACGTAGCCGACTGGCGCGAACACTATTCGGCGGGACGCTGGGCGCGCGACGCGCGCGGGGCGATCGGAGACATCATGCGCCGGGGGAACCTTCCGATCGTCTGCGGAGGCTCCGGCTTCTATCTGGAAGCGCTTCTCGAGGGCCTGCCTCCCGGCGAGGCCGCCGATCCGGCGCTGCGTGCGGCGCTCGCGGGCTGGGCTCGGGACCGTCCGGTTGAGGCCCACCGCTTGCTCGAGATCAACGACCCCGTCTCCGCGCGGCGGATTCCGCCGGCCAATCTCCGTTACACGCTGCGCGCGCTCGAAATTCTGCTGGCCACGGGACGCCGGGCCTCGGAGCGGGCCCGGCCGGGTGGAGGCTGGCTCGCGCGCTGGCGGGTCGTCAAGATCGGCCTCGCGCCGGCCCGCGAGGATCTCTATGCTACGATCGGCGCGCGAGTCGCGCAGATGTTGGACTCCGGATGGGCCGACGAGGTCCGGCGGTTGCTCGAGGAGGGGGCTCGGCCGGATTCCAACGCATTTCAAGCCATTGGATATCGGGAGGTCGCCGACTGGGTCGAGGGCAGAATCGATCGAGCCGCCGCACAGGAGAGGATCGTGGCGGCGACGCGGCAGCTGGCACGCAAGCAGAGGACCTGGTTTGCGAGGGAGCGGGACGTCGAGTGGGTGAGTCCGGCGGAGGCTCTGGAGCTGGCGTTGTCGCGCCTCTCGGAGAGCTCCGGGGAGAAGGAAGCGGATGGCGATGAATAAGGCGCCGATCAACGTACAGGATTCGTTCTTCTACAACTTGCGCAAGGACAACGTCGCCATCACCGTGCGATTGACGTCCGGCGAGGAGCGCATGGGGCGCCTTCGGCGCTTTGACAAGTTCGCCCTTGTCCTGGAAGTCGACGGACGCGAGGAAATGATCTACAAGCACGCGATCGCGTCGATCCGCTCGGAGAATCTGCCCTCCGGCTCATGAGGAGACGGGCGTCGACGCCCCCCCGTCGACGGCCGGGAGCCCGGAAACAAAGCATTCTCCTCGGCCTGGCCACAGCGTTGCTGGTCGAAGCGTGCTCCACCGCGACCCGAGTCGGCGGATCCGATTCCTTCCCGCTCGATCCGCGGGAGGAGCTCACCGGACCGTTCCCCGCCGGGGTGGAGAGGGGATGGAAGGCGCTCCAGGAAGGAGATCCGACGCGGGCGGAGGATGCCTTTCGAGGCGCAGCCCGCGAGAAGCCGGAACTGGCGGCCCAGATCGGCACGGTCGAGGCGCTGGTGCTGGCCGGCCGCCCGGGGGACGCGCTGCCGACATGCGAGCGCCTTCTCGCCTCCGGTGAGCCGACCTCCACGCTGCTGTCCGCGTGCGGCGAAGCGCGGGCCCGATCGGGCAACGCGCTCGGGGCCCTCAATCTCTACCGGCGCGCAGCGGCGCGCGCCCCGGGGCGGGCGGGCCTCGGAAAACGCGCCGAGGAGCTCCGGATTGCGGCGAGCGACAGCCTGGTCGACTCCGCTCGCGCCGCCGCCGGGCGGGAGAGCTGGGAGGAGGCGCGCTCGGACGTCACGCGGGCTCTGGAGATCGCGCCGGAAAGCCCGGCCGTCCACGCTGTCGCCGGGGACATCGACGCCGCGTCGGGAGAGAAGGAGAAGGCGCTGCGCCGTTACCGGGAGGCGATCGATCTGGGAGCGCATGACCCGGAAGTGAGGGCGAAGGCGGGCGATCTCGCGCTCGAGCTCGACGACCCGGAGGCGGCGGTCTCGCTCTTCGACGGTCTGGCAAAGGAAGATCCGCGTTTCGAGCCCCGTGCAGAGGAGGCGCGCCTGGCCTTCCGGGTCGCCAACTGGCCCGCTCCTGAGCGGCGAGCCGCGCGGGCGCCGAAACTGACGCGGGCCTCGGCGGCCACGCTGGCGTGGTGGATGTATCCGGAGATCCGTGAGGCTCGCGTCGCCAATGGGGTGATCGCCAGCGATGCCGTCGCCCGCCGGGACAGCCGGGCTCTGACGCGGGCGGTGGCGCTCGGGCTTCTCGACGTGGATCGGGACACGCACCAGGCCAATCCGGATGGCTCTCTCACGGTCCCGGCGGCGGCGCGGTTTCTGCTCCGTCTGCTCATCGTCGTGACCCCGTCAAACCGGGAGGTGCCTTGCCTGGGGACGATGCACCGGGCCCCGCGGGCGGCTGTCGAGGCCGTCGAAGCAGCGCACCGCTGCGATCTCCTGGTCTCGGCCGCGGGCCCGTCCGTGACCGGAGCGGACTTCACGCGCGCGCTCGATCGGGTTCGGTCCCTGGCGTCGGTCGCTGAGACTCCTGATGCGGAGTGACCGGGAGGATCCGTGAAGGGCCCGTGGACGCTGCCGAACTTCATCACCCTGCTGCGGCTGGCCGTGCTCCCGTTCTTCCTTTACGCGATCTCCGCAGGACGGGCCGACATCGCCTTGGCGCTTTTCGTCGCGGCCGGGATCTCCGACGGGATCGACGGTTTCCTGGCCCGTCGCTTCGACATGAAGTCGGCGCTCGGCGCCTACCTGGACCCGATCGCCGACAAGCTCCTGCTCATGAGCTCCTACTTGTTTCTGGCCATTCCTTCGTTTCCGGGAACGGTCAAGGTCCCGGTCTGGCTGGCTTTCATGGTGCTGTCGCGGGATTTGCTGATCCTGACGGTGGCGCTGCTGCTCATCCTCTCCTCCAGCAAGCGGCGCTTCCCGCCGACCTGGCTCGGAAAGGTCACCACCGTGACGCTCATTCTGACCGTCCTCATCGTGCTCTGCGCCAATCTGTGGACCTGGCCGCGTCCCGTCGTCCTGGTGGCCTTCGGCGCGGCGGCGACGACGACGCTTCTTTCGGGCTTCGACTACATCCACCGCGTGGCCCGAAGCGCCGAACCGGAGGTCGCCTGGAAGGGCTGATTCGTCTGCGCTTGCTCTCCCGCCCGGATTGCCGCCTCTGCGAGGAGATGCGGGCGCAGGTGGATGCGCTGTTGTCCGATCGGGAGCGGGAGTGGGAAGTGGTCAACGTCGATTCCGATCCCGAGCTCGCGCGCCGCTATGGCGACGTGATCCCGGTCCTGTACGTGAACGGCCGGCTCTTCGCGCGGATCCGTCTTCCCCGCCTGGCCTCGCGGTTGCGCCTGCTCCGCGCCGCGGCGGCCGAATCCGCGCCGGGCACGCGCTGAGAGCAGCGGCGCCGGCCGTTATCGCGGAGGACGCGCCGAGACCGAGCGCGGGGAGCGGATCGAAGGCGACGAGACCTGCGGAGTCGCTCGGCATGAGACGCCGGCATCCGGGGAGCAGGTCACCACCGTCACGGTGTGGGAAGCCGTCGCGGACCCGGCCTGGTTGGTGGCGCGCAGGACGACGGTGTACGTCCCCACGTGCGTAAAGACGTGCTTCGGGTTCTGGCTGGTGGAGGTGACGCCGTCGCCGAAGTTCCAAAGCCAGGACGTCGGGCTGCCGGACGATGAGTCGGTGAAGGTG
>DATFTF010000272.1:0-5813 GCA_035262245.1 Thermoanaerobaculia bacterium | reverse complement strand
TCCACGGAAACACGAGCACGGTCGGGATTCCGGTCTACAAGCTGACCGGCGCGCCTGTTCCTAGCGGATTAATCGTCACCAACGACCACGGCTACGACCAGAAGTACAACGGCGTCGAGCTGACCATGAACAAGCGCTTGTCCAACAAGTGGTCGGCCCGCGCGAGCTTCACGTACACTGACTGGAAGCAGCACGCCGACAATCTCGACGCCTGCAACGGCCTCTTCACGGTCAAGTCGCCCGACAACGTGGTCTCAACCAACTCCGGCGGCAGCTGCGCCAACGGCGACATCGTGGCGCCCCGCGCGGCCGGCAGCGGAGCCAAAGCCGGCGTCTTTATCAACTCCAAGTGGCAGTTCAACGTCGCAGGCCTGTACCAGCTTCCGCTGGGATTCGACATCGCCGCAAACGTCTTCGGCCGGCAGGGCTATCCGAACGTGCAGTGGGCCAACGTCAACCCGGGCGACGGCCTGGGAACGCGTAGCGTCGTCATCGGAAACCTCGACTCGCAGCGTAACCCCGACGTCTACAACGTCGACCTGCGGTTCGATAAGAACGTCCAGATCAATCCGTTGACGCTTACGATCTCGGCTGAGGTCTTCAACCTCACCAACCAGGGCACCGTCCTGCAGCGCCAGGGACGCCAGAACCTCTCCTCCTACAACCAGATCCTCGAGATTCAGTCCCCGCGCGTCCTGCGGCTTGGAGCCCGCATTTCCTTCTAGGAGTTTTTAGCCGAACCGTTTCGGATTAGACTCCCTGCCCCGGCGGCATCAGCCGCCGGGGCTTTTTGCTTTTTTGGGGGAGGTGTTATGCGAATTCGGCAGGCGGCGCTCGCGGCTCTCTGCCTGGCGGCAGTTTCATCGATCGCGCTGGCTCAAGACTGGCGCGGCACCGGACGCCTCGACGGCTGGGTCAAGGACGACAAGGGACAGCCGGTCGAAGGGGCGACCGTCCAGATGACGATGGAGAACCGCGCCGGCGGTCCCAAGGCCAAGACCAACAAGAAGGGGTACTGGGCCATCCTCGGCATCGCCGGGGGCAAGTGGAACATGGACATTTCGGCTCCCGGCTTCGAGACGAAGAAGCTTTCCGTGGGCGTCTCCGAAGCAGCGCGCGCCCCTGCGATGGAGATCCAGATCAAGCCCGAAGCGGCGCAGACCGCGCCGGGCGGAGCGGGTGTGGCCTCGGCGCCGTCGGCGACCGGACAGCAGGTCAAGGAAGCGATCGAGAACGGCAACAAACTTCTGGGCGACAAGAAGTACGCCGAGGCGCGCGCGGAGTACGAGAAGGCGCTCGCGCTGGTGCCGGATAATCCCGCGATCCTGAAGGGGATCGTGCAGACCTACCACGGCGAGAAGAACTCCGAGAAAGAGGTCGAGCTCCTGCGCAAGATCACGGAGCTCGACCCGGCGGACACGGAGAGCAAGGTTCTGCTCGCGAGCGACCTCCTGCAGCAGGGCAAGCTCGATGAAGGCAAGGCCATGCTCGACGGCCTGCCGCCCGGATCGATCAAGGATCCGGCCATCTACGTCAACGTCGGAATCTTGTTCCTGAACAAGAACGACGCGGCGCAGGCCACTTCCTACCTGGGCAAGGCCATCGAGCTCGATCCGGCTCAGCCCGATCCGTACTACTACCGCGGCCTCTCGCTCATGCAACAGAAGAAGTACCCCGACGCGAAGGCCGACTTCCAGAAGTACCTCCAGATCGCTCCCAACGGCCCGGAGGCCAAGGAAATCAAGCAGGACCTTCTCCCAGCCCTCAAATGATCCTCGAACCTCCGGCAGGGCGAGCCGTCCGCTCTCGGTCGCGGGCGCTCGTCCTCGCCGCGCTGGTTCTTCTCGCGGCGTGCCGCGGGCGCGAAGAGACGCCGGCTACGACTCGCAAGGCGCCGCCCGGCCGTCCCGACGTCGTTCTGGTGACGATCGACACGCTGCGCGCCGACGCCGTCGGGTTCATGGGAAACCGCCGCGTGGAAACGCCGGAGCTCGACCGGGTGGCCCGCGAGGGAGCGGTCTTCGAGCAGGCCCACGCCTCGAACGTCATCACCCTCCCCTCCCACACGAACATCCTGACGGGGCGCTACCCTTTCGAGCACGGGGTGCGCGACAACTCGGGCTTTGCCCTCGGCAAGGAACCGCCGACCATGGCGACCCTGCTTCACGACAGCGGGTACGCGACCGGCGCTTTCATCGCCGCCTTTCCTCTGGACTCCCGGTTCGGTCTGGACCGGGGCTTCGACGTCTACGACCAGCGGTATCCCCCCTCCGCCTCTCCCTACGACTTCGTCATGCAGGAGCGTCCGGGAACCGAAGTCGTCGCCTCGGCTCTCACGTGGTTCTCGAGCCAGACCGGCAAGCCCCGGTTCTTGTGGGTGCATCTCTACGAGCCGCACGCGCCGTACCGGCCTCCGCCCCCCTTTGCCGCGCGCTTCGCCGACGATCCTTATCTGGGCGAGGTCTCCGCGGCGGACGCCGCGCTCGCTCCGCTCTTCGGGGCGCTGCGCCGCGACAACGCCCTCGTCGTCGTCACCGGCGACCACGGAGAGGCGCGCGGCGGCCATGGCGAGCTCACCCACGGGCTCTTCGCATACGAGGAGACCCTCCACGTTCCGCTCCTCGTGTGGTCTCCGGGGAGGATCGCTCCACAGCGCACGCGGCGTCTGGCGCGCCACGTGGACATCCTGCCGACGGTCCTTTCCTTGGCCGGCCTCGCCGCGCCCAAGGAACTTCCCGGCCGATCCCTTCTCGGGCCGGAGCACGAAGAGACGGACTATTTCGAGTCTCTTTCGGCTTCCTTCAACCGCGGATGGGCGCCGCTCACCGGAACCTTCGACGGCCGGTACAAATACATCGACCTCCCGATTCCCGAGCTCTACGACCTGACCTCGGATCCGGCCGAGACCGTGAACCTCTTTTCGCAGCAGCCGGAGATCGCCGCACGGTTAAAGCGGCTGCTTCCCCGGCCTGGGTCCGCAGCGCCGAAGCAGGACTCGGAGACGGCGCGCCGGCTGCTGGCGCTCGGATACCTTTCCGGCGGGGCGAAACAAAAGGCGGTCTACACGCCGGACGACGATCCCAAGCGCCTGATCGGCGTGGACAATCAGATCCACCGCACCATCGATCTCTTTCAGACCGGGAAACGAGCGGAAGCCATCGCACTGGCGCGCAAGATCGTCGCGGAGCATCCGGCCATGCCGACCGGTTACGAGTTCCTGGCCTTTCTTCTCCAGGACGCCGGCGACGACCGGGGCGCCGCCCGGGTCCTGCAGGATGCCGTTCGAAGAGACCTGGCCTCCGAGGCGATGCGGGTGAGGCTGGGGCTCATCCTGTCCGGGGCGGGACAAAGCCGGGAAGCGCTGGGCATCCTGGAGCCCCTCGCCGGGAGCGGCGATCCTGACACGCAAAACGCCGTGGGCATCGCGCTCGCCGACGCCGGGCGTATCCCGGAAGCGCTGGCGGTCTTCGAGAAGATCCTGGCCCGAGACCCCAACAACGCGGTCACGCTGCAAAACGAGGGGATCACGCGTCTGAAGGCGGGAGACGCGGCGGGGGCGGTGGCGCTCTTCGAGCGGGCTCTGGCGATCAACGACAAGATGCCGCGGGCCTTGAACGCCAAGGGAGTGGCGGAGGCCAATCTCAACCGCCCTGTCGACGCGATCGCCTCGTGGAAGCGCGCCGCGGAGCTCGATCCGCGCCAGTACGACGCCCTCTTCAACATGGGGCTCGTCGCGCAGAAGATCGGCGACGCCGCGACGGCGCGTCAGGCCCTCACCCGATTCGTGCAGACCGCTCCGCCCGAGTTGTACGCGAAGGACGTGGCGGAGGCCCGCCGGATCCTGGCCGGACTCCGCGGCTAGCGCGTCTGTCGGGTCTTCAGCGTCTGGCCGGTGGCGCGCCCGCGCGGACGCTCTCGACGTAGCGCTCGGCCTCCGGGAGCTGGCCGAGCTCCGCCGCGTTCTGCAGGAAGAGACGCGTCGCCGGTGCATAGGCCGGAGCCGCGGCCACCAGCGGCCGGAGAATGGCATCCGCTTCCAGGCGATTGCCGCGCAGGCGCGCCAGCATCGCCGCGGCCAGCTCGGCCGGGGGGGACTGCGGGCCGAGCTCTCGAGCGCGCCGCACGGCCGGCTCGGCCCCGGCCGCGTCGCCGGCCTCGAGCCGGAGCATGGCCAGCAGCGTCCATCCTTCCGGATTCTCCGGATCCAGACGCGTCGCCTCGGCGGCTTCCCGAATCGCCAGATCTCTCTCCCGTCTTCCCCAGGCAATGCGCGCGAGTCCGCGGTGCGCCGCAGCGTGATTGGGGAAAAGCTCCAGGATGCGCCGGAAGTTCTTCTCCGCGGACGCCGCGTCTCCGCTGGCGAGCTCCGTCTGCGCGAGCGCCTGGAGACTCAGCGGGTCGTTGGGTCGCAGCGCGACGGCCTTGCGGAACTGGTCTCCGGCCTCGGCCTGACGGCCTTCGCGCTGGAGCAGCAGACCCAGGTGATAGCGCGCCCTCTGGCTCTCCCCGCCCTGGTCGAGCGACGCTCGAAAGAAGCGCTCCGCCTCGGGAAGAGCGTCGCGCTCCGCCGCGACGACGCCCAGCCCGTCCAGCGCCGGACCGAAGGCGGCATTCTCGGAGAGCGCGCGGCGAAACGCGGCTTCGGCGTCGGCGGACCGGTTCTCTTCGAGCAGGGCCTGCCCCGTGTAGAACCACTCTTCCGCCAGCACATGGCTCGGCGCGTGACGCTCGAGGTGCGAGAAACCGAGCGTCGCGAGGGCGGCGATCGCGGCAGCCGCCAGCGGACGCCAGGCGCGCGCGCGCAGGGCTTCGATCCCGCGACCCACGCTCCATCCGGCGAAGGGAACGAGAAACGCGGTGAGAGGAAGCCGGTAGCGCGTGCCGACCACCAGGAAGACGCAGCCCGCCGCCAGCCCGGCAACGGCGGCGAGTAGAGGCCAGGGGCGCGGCCGCCGCCTGAGGGCGACGATGAGAGCCGGAACGGCCAGGGCGAAGACGAGCCCGAAACCCGGAAGAAGAGCCAGGAGAGGAACCGTGGCGCGGAAGAATGCGAAGCTGTGCGTGTCCCGGATCTCATCGCTCTGGAATGTCCAGAAGAGCTTGCGCCCGAGGAGGGCGGCGTAGGCGGCAGGACGGCTACGTATCTCGTTCAAAGTTTTTCGCAAGTAGTAGCGATCCTGATCCGCGGCGCTCCGATGACCCTCACGCAGGGCTTCGCCCTCCAGCGCGTCCCAATCGCTGCCCGGACGCGCGCTGGCCACGCCGCTGCCCGAAGGCGAGTTGCCCAGATAGAAATTCATCCCCCCATGGGACTGGACGAACAGAAGACTGCCGGTGGCGCGACGCGTCGCGACAGCCACCGGAACGATCGGGAGGAGAAGACCGGCGGCGAAGAGCGCCAGGCCGAAAGCGCGGCGACCGGGCCACGGCCGGCCCGCAAGCCAGATCAGGAGCGCCGGAGCAAACACGAGGGCCGTGGGTCGAACGTCCGTTGCCAGGCCGAGCCCGATCCCTGCGGCCGTTGCCGCCAGCCAGGGAGGACGCAAAAAACCGGCCGCTAGCGCCGAGAGAAGGAGAAGCAGGATGAGCAGGCTCTCCGCGTAGAGAGAAACGTCGATCCAGACGAGCGGACCGAGTGCGGCGGCGAGGAGTCCGGCGGCTAGCCCGGCGCTTGGCCCGAAGTGCTTCGCTGTCAGCAGCGCGAGAGCGCAACACAGTGCAGCGCCCATCGCGGACTGCACGATCCACACAGCGGGCAGAGATCCTCCGAAGAGAGCGAGCAGCCCGGCCAGGAAGAACGAGTACCCGGGCCC
>DATFTF010000271.1:0-6002 GCA_035262245.1 Thermoanaerobaculia bacterium | reverse complement strand
AGACCGGCCTGCGAGGAGGTTCTTGATGCGGCGTCTCGTACCGCTTCTATTCGTTCTGGGCGGACCGGCTCTGGCGCCGGCACAGACCCGCGCGCTCTCCAAGGAAGTCCGAGAGCTGGTGACGGTGGACGCGCCGTCGATCGTTCTCAAGCATGTCCGCGTGATCGACGGCACGGGCGAGCCGCCTCGGGACGACCAGTCCGTCGTGATCTCGGGAGGGAAGATCGCGGCCATCGGACCGGCGGCCACGACTCCTTCGCCGCCGGGCGCGCGCGAAGTGGACCTGCCCGATCACACCGTGATCCCCGGACTGGTCGGCATGCACGACCACCTCTTCTACCCCGCCCCGTCCTCCCAGGCGCCGGCGATCGGCGGCACTGTCGCGCTGTACCACGAGATGGGGTTCTCGTTTCCTCGCCTGTACCTGGCCGGCGGCGTCACCACCATTCGAACCACCGGCTCGATCGAGCCGCAGACCGACCTGGAGCTCTCCAAGGCTGTCGACGCCGGAACCATCGCCGGCCCGAAGATCCACGTGACCGCGCCGTATCTGGAGGGCGCCGGCTCCTACACGCCGCAGATGCACGAGCTGTTCGGCGCGGAGGATGCCCGCCGCTCGGTCGAGTTCTGGGCCGACGAAGGGGCCACCTCGTTCAAGGCCTACATGCACATCACCCGGGCCGAGCTCGCCGCGGCGATCAAGGCGGCGCACGCGCGCAAGCTGAAAGTCACCGGGCATCTCTGCTCCGTCGGCTTCCGGGAGGCGGCGGCGCTCGGGATCGACGACCTCGAACACGGCCTCATGGTCGACACCGAGTTCGTGCCCGGCAAGAAGCCGGACGACTGTCCCTCCAACAAGGAGCGGCTCGATTCCCTCGCCGCGCTCGACCTCCAGGGCGGACCGGCGCGGGAGATGATCCGGGACCTCGTGGCCCATCACGTGGCCGTCACGTCGACGCTCCCGGTCTTCGAAACGTTCGTTCCTCGCCGGCCGCCGCTGCCGCAGCGCGTGCTCGAGGCCCTGGCTCCGGAATCCCGCGCGGATTACCTGACGGCGCGCGTCCGCACCGAGCGCCCCGACAATTCCTACGCCGCGCTCCTGCAGAAAGAGATGCAGTTCGAACGGGCCTTCGCCGCCGCCGGCGGGCTGCTGCTCGCGGGGGAAGATCCGACCGGCTACGGCGGAGTCCTGGCCGGGTTCGGCGATCAGCGTGAGGTCGAGCTTCTGGTGGAGGCGGGCTTCACGCCGGTCGAAGCCATACACATCGCGACGCAGAACGGGGCGCGGTACCTGGGGGAGGAGGACCGCATCGGCACGCTGACGCCGGGCAAGCAGGCCGATCTCGTGGTGCTCGACGGCGATCCTTCGCGCTCCATCTCCGACATCGAGAAGGTCCAGATCGTCTTCCGCGAGGGCGTGGGCTACGACTCGAAGAAGCTCATCGACTCGGTCCGGGGGACGGTGGGATTGCGGTAGCAACGAAACACTCCGACGGGCGATCGGCATCGGGGCCGGGCGGAGTCGAGGAGGCCTGATGTCTGACCATCTCTCGGCTGCGACTCTGGCGGTGTGGGGCGGCGAAACCGGGGCGCCGATACAGAACCCGACCCAGGTACCCGTCGTATACAGCGCGGCCTTCGGTTATCCCGACGTCGATGCCTGGCTCGACGCCGCGACGGGGCGCCGGCCGGGGCACATCTACAGCCGCAATACCAATCCGACCGTCGCGGTCCTCGAGGAGAAGGTGCGCCTGCTCGAACGCGCGGAGGCGGCCACGAGCTTTGCCAGCGGGATGGCCGCCATCAGCAACACGCTCCTGACTCTTCTCTCCCCCGGCGACCGCGTCGTCTCGATCCAGGATACCTATGGCGGCACCCACAAAACCCTGACCGAGATCCTGCCGCGCCTCGGGATGTCCGTGGAGCTCTGCGAAACGGCGGACCAAGGCGGGATCGAGGCGGCGATCGCCAGGGGCTGTCGGGTCGTGCTCCTCGAGTCGCCCACGAATCCGACGCTGAAGATCGTCGACATCGCCCGGCTGGCGGCGGCCGCGCACCGGGGCGGCGCCACGGTCGTCACCGACAACACCTTCGCCACACCGATCAATCAAAACCCGCTGGGGCTGGGCTCGGACCTGGTCGTTCACAGCGCCACGAAGTTCTTGGGGGGCCACGGGGACGCCCTGGGAGGCGTCGTGTGCGGCTCGGCAGACCTCGTGGAGCGCGTCTTCCACTTTCGGGAGATCACCGGCGCCTGCCTCGATCCGATGGCGGCGTACTTGTTGATTCGGGGCATGAAGACGCTCGCGCTGCGCGTCCGCCAGCAGAACGAGAGCGCCCTGAAGATCGCGCGCTGGCTGCAGGGGCAGGCCGCCGTCACGGGGGTCTTCTATCCCGGGCTGGAGGCTCATCCGCAGCACGACATCGCCCGCGCCCAGATGCGAGGCTTCGGAGGAGTCCTGAGCTTTCAGCTCCGCGGCGGTTTCGAGTCCGCCAAACGCGTCCTGCCCCGGCTCAACCTGGCGCATCGGGCGGCCAACCTGGGAGCCGTCGAGACGATCGCCGGAACGCCGGCCACGACCAGTCATGTGGAGTGCACCCCCGAGGAGCGGCGAGCCATGGGAATCCCGGAGGGCTTGGTTCGCTACTCCGTCGGAATCGAAGACAGCGACGACCTCATCGCCGATCTGGCCCAGGCGTTGTCGGCCGCCTGAAACGCGAGGAGAGGGACGCCGCTAGCGCGTCGCCCCCTCGCGGTCGCGCCGGCAGATCTTTCCCCCTCTCATGACGAAGAAGACCTTCTCCGTCTGGTGGATGTCCGAGAGCGGATTTCCCGGCACGGCCACAAGGTCGGCTTCCTTACCCTTCTCCAACGTGCCGACCTCGCGCGACACACCGAGGAGATCGGCGTCGCCGCTGGTGGCCGATTTCAAGGCCGCGGCCGGCGTCATCCCCAGCCCGACCATGAGCGCGAACTCCTGGGCGTTGAGGCCGTGGCGGGAGACGGCGGAGTCCGTGCCGAAGGCGATCTTGACCCCCTGTTTCAAGGCGTTGCGAAACATGTCCGAGCGCGCCGCCACCGCCGCCTTGCCCTTGTCGGCGATGACCGGCGGAAACTTCGCGGCCTGAGCCACGACGGTCTCGCCGGCCAGGAGCGTCGGGACGAGATAGATGCCTTTGGCCTTCATCTGGGCAAGCGTGTCCGGCTTCATGAAGGAACCGTGCTCGATCGAGTCGACGCCGGCCCGGATGGCAACTTTCGCCGCCTCATCGCCATGGATGTGCGCGGCAACCTTCCGTCCCCAACGATGCGCCTCCGAGACGACCGCCTCCACCTCGTCCTGGGTCATCTCCGACGCGTCGACCGGATCGGTCAGCGACAGCACACCGCCGGAAGGCACGACCTTGATGACGTCAGCCCCGTACTTGATCTGGTAGCGCACCGCGGCGCGGCACTCGTCGGCGCCGTTGCAGATGCCCTCGATCGGACCGCCCGGCTTGATCCGGTCGGGAGGGACCGGCGGGCCGTCGGCGTGGCCGGCGGTCGAGCCGATGGCGTGAACGGCGGTCAAAATGCGCGGCCCTTCGGCCACGCCGGCGTTGATCGCGTTGCGCAGGCCGACGTCGACGTAGTCGTTGGCTCCCACGTTGCGCACGGTGGTGAAGCCGGCCTCCAGCGTCTTCTTCGCGAAGGACGCCGCGTAGAGGGCTTGCTCCGCCGGCAGGCGGACGATGCCCTGGTAGAAGTCGCGGAACCAGTTCTCCGAGGCCTCGCTGGTCAAGTGGACGTGCGCGTCGATGAAGCCCGGTAGGAGCGTGGCATCCCCGAGATCGATGACTTCCGCGCCGGCCGGCGCCGGAAGGTCCCTGCCCACCGCTTCGATCTTCGAGCCCTTCACGATGACGATGGCACCGGAAGTGACCGTCTCGGAATTTCCGTCGAAAAGACGCGCGGCTTTGATCACCTTCACGTGATCCGGCTCCGCCCCCCGAACCGGCCCGGCGACTGCCAACAAGCCAACGCCCAGGAAAACCTCCAGCCGCAGTCTCATGCGCTCTCCTCGTCTACGATTTCCTTCTCCACGCAAATCACAAGTTCCAAATCGCAAATTCTCCTCATTCCCCGCTCTGCTGAATGAGCTTGGCAACCAGTCCCGTCCACCCCGTCTGGTGCGATGCGCCGAGCCCGGCGCCGTTGTCGCCGTGGAAATACTCGAAGAAAAGCACGTGGTCCGCAAAATACGGGTCTCGCTGAAACTTCTCGGATCCCCCGTAGACCGGCCGCCGGCCGTCGGCGCCCTTGAGAAAGATGTGCGTCAGGCGCCGCGAGAGATCGGCGGCCACGTCCCAGAGGTGGACTTTGCGGCCCGATCCGGTGGGAAGCTCCACCATGTAGGAGTCGCCCAGGTAATAGTGGAACTTCTGCAGAGCCTCGATGATCAAATAGTTGACCGGAAACCAGACCGGGCCCCGCCAGTTGGAGTTGCCTCCGAAGACGCCGGTCCGAGATTCCGCCGGCTCGTAGTCCACGCGGTACTCGCTGCCTTCCACGTGCAGGACGTAGGGATGGTCCTTGTGGTGGCGCGACAGAGCCCGAACGCCGAAGGGCGACAGGAACTCGTTCTCGTCGAGGAGATATCTCAGGACGGAACGGAGCCGGTCGCGGTTGACCAGCGAGAGGAATCGCCGCACGGTCCCATCCGGAGTGGTCTGGGTCTCGACGTGGTTTCCGAAGTCCGGACGGTTCTCGATGAACCACTGCATGCGGCGTTTGAACCCCGGGAGGCGGTCCACGATCTCGGACTCCAGAGTTTCCACGGCGAAGAGCGGGATGAGACCGACCATCGAGCGGATCTTCATCGGGAACGGGCGTCCGTCGGGCAGGTGCAGGACGTCGTAGAAGAAGCCGTCCTGCTGGTCCCACAGCTCGAAGCCTCCGCGTTCGTTCATGGCCCTGCAGATGTAGACGAAGTGCTCGAAGAACTTGGAGGCCACGTCCTCGTAGGCGGGATCCTCCTCGGCCAGCTCCAGGGCGATGGCCAGCATGTTCAGGCAGAACATGCCCATCCAGCTCGTGCCGTCGGACTGCTCGATGTGGCCGCCGGTCGGGAGCGGCTTGCTGCGGTCGAAGACCCCGATGTTGTCGAGCCCCAGAAACCCGCCCTGGAAGACATTGCGCCCTGCGGTGTCTTTGCGGTTGACCCACCAGGTGAAATTCAGCAGCAGCTTGTGGAACACGCGCTCCAGGAAACGGCGGTCCTTCCTGCCGCGGCGCTTGGCCTCGATCTTGTAAACGCGCCACGCGGCCCAGGCATGCACGGGAGGGTTGACATCGGAGAAGGCCCACTCGTAGGCCGGGAGCTGGCCGTTGGGGTGCATGTACCACTCCCGCAGGAGGAGGACCAGCTGCTGCTTGGCGAAGTCGGGATCGACCGTCGCGAGCGGGATGCAGTGGAAGGCCAGGTCCCAGGCGGCGTACCAGGGATACTCCCACTTGTCCGGCATCGAAAGAACGTCGGTGTTGTAGAGGTGCGTCCAATCGTGGTTGCGGCCGGTCAGGCGCGCCGCCGGAGGGGCCGGCTGGCCGGGATCTCCGCGCAGCCAGCGGGCGACGTCGTAATAGTAAAACTGCTTGGACCACAGGAGCCCGGCGAAGGCCTGGCGCTGCACCGAGCGTGCGTCGTCGGAGACGTCCTCCGGCGCCTGCTCGCGGTAAAAGGCGTCCGCCTCGGCAATTCTCTGCGAGAAGATCTGCTCGAAGGCAGGACCGAACGGATCGGCCGGCTCGCTCCCATCGGTCAGTCTCAATCGGACGGTCGCGCTCGCGCCGGGAGCGACGCGTAGAACGTACCGCGCGGCGCCCTTTGAACCGCGCCGGGCCGGGTTGACGACATCGCGTGTCCCGCGGACCACGTGCTCGTGGAAGGCGTCCTTGACGTAGCGTGATTCGTTGTCGACTCCGTAGAGCGTCCGAAGGTTCGTCTCGTTTTCCGTGAAGAGAA
>DATFTF010000270.1:0-10197 GCA_035262245.1 Thermoanaerobaculia bacterium | reverse complement strand
AGGATAGGACGATCAGCAGAGCCGGCGCGCGGCCCCGACAGGGCCCTCCCACCTCTCCGACCCTAACGCCAGGAGGACCCGGGCCGGAGGCGGATCGAGGAGAGGCGGGGAAGAGCTTCACGGACGGCGGTTTTTGGCTCCCGAGGGTTCAGTGACGGCTCGAGGCCGTTGGCGGTAACGGTTGCGAACGGAGGGAGGAGGTCCCTCGGTCGCCTTAAGTCCTTGCTCTCTTCCCCGCCTCCATATCCTCTTGTGACGAGGCCGACGGCCCAAGGATTACAGGGTGGCGATCTTCCGCCGATCCTGGTGCCTGCCAGGTTTGTCTTCTCCGTCTGGAAGCCCGCGGCGGACGGCCCAACCGGTGGATCGTCCTCCCCGTTCTGGGCTTGGCCTCGCTGGCGGCCGGTGCGCCGATCCTGGGAATGCTCTCCTGTAGCGCCCGCGAGTCCCGTTTCTCTCCTGATAGTCTTTGGCGCCTTGCGTCCGTACGTCGCCCTGCGGCACCGCGACTTCCGGCGGCTCGTCGCGACCCAACTCTTCTCCTCGACCGGCTCGCAGATGCAGGTCGTGGCGATCAATTGGCATGTCTACCTGCTCACGCGTTCGCCGCTGGCCCTCGGATTCGTCGGCCTGACGCGGGTGGTCCCCATCATCGCCTTCTCCCTCTGGGGCGGACTTCTCGCCGACCGCCTGGACCGCCGCAAGTTGATGGCCACGACGCAATCGGCGATGACGGTTGTGGCCCTGGCGCTGGCGGCGGTGACATTCCTGCACCGCGAGTCGCTCTGGATCATCTATGCCTTGAACGCGCTCTCCGCCGCGGCGGTAGCCTTCGACGGACCCTCGCGCCAGGCGCTCCTGCCGCGGCTGGTTCCCGCCGAGGAGCTCACCGGCGCCCTCTCGCTCAATTTCGCCGCCTTCCAGATCGCGATGATCTCCGGCCCGGCCCTCTCGGGAATCATCATTGCCGGAACAGGCGCGGGCATGGTCCCGCACGCTCCTCTGCCGCCGGGCGTGGCGATCCACACATCGGGTCTGGCCTGGATCTATCTCTTGAACGCGCTCTCGTTTCTGGGAGTCATCGGCGCGCTTCTGACGATGCACACTTCGGGAAAAGTCATCGAGTCGCAGGCGCCGTCGCACCCGCTCCACGCGCTCCAGGAGGGACTCCGGTTCGTTTTCACCACGCCGTTGATCGTCTGGACGATGGCGCTCGATTTCCTGGCTACCTTCTTTTCCGGAGCGATGTCGCTTCTGCCGATCTTCGCGGATCAGATTCTCAAGGTGGGCGCCTCGGGTTACGGCTTCCTCGTCTCTGCGCCCGCCGTCGGGGCGCTCGCCGGCTCGATCTGGACGTCGGTTCGCCCGCTCCCCGACCGTCAGGGGAGAGTCTTCCTGTGGGCCGTCGCAGCGTACGGCGCGGCGACCGTCGTCTTCGGGCTTTCCCGGAGCTTCCCGCTCACGCTCGCCGCGCTGGCGGCCACGGGACTGGCCGACGCGATCTCCACGGTCATCCGGCAGACGCTGCGGCAGCTGATCACGCCGGATGCACTGCGAGGACGGATGACGTCGGTCAACATGATCTTCTTCATGGGCGGTCCGCAGCTGGGGGAGGTGGAGGCCGGTGTGGTGGCCGCGCTCTTCGGCGCGACAGCATCGGTCGTCTCCGGCGGGGTCGCGACGATCGTGATCGCCGCGGGCATCGCCTGGAAGGCGCGGGCCCTGCGCGATTACGAGGGGCCCCGGGTCTCCGGTCCCGCGAGACGGGCTGCGTCGGATGCCGCCGCGTCGCCCCGGGCCGGCCTGCCGGAGAGCTGACGCCGCCCTTCTTGACTACTGTACTATAGATATAGTACAGTAATACAGTCATGCGGGCGCTTCGCGTGGATCCCGCCGAGGCCGTGCCGATCTGGAGCCAGATCGAGGAGGGATTGCGCCGCCTGGTCGCCTCGGGAGCCCTGGCCGCCGGCCAGGCGGTCCCGTCCGTCCGCGACCTCGCTCGCGACCTTTCGGTCAATCCGGCGACGGTGGCCAAGGCCTATCAGAGATTGTGCGAGGCGGGCGTGCTGTCCGTCCGGCGCGGCGAGGGCACCTACGTCTCGGACGCACCGCCCGCCATGGGCCGCGGTGAGCGCTCCCGAATCCTGCGACAGGGCGCGGCCCGCTACGCGACGCTCGCGGCCACGGCGGGCGCCGGCGTGGAAGAAGCCTCCTCGGAGCTCTCCACCGCTTTCGCGGACCTGGAAGGCAAGAGACCGCCGGGAGGCAAGTCATGAACGAAGGCCCGATCCTGGCCGCCGAGGCAATCACAGTGCGCTACGGATCGACCGCCGCCTGCTCGGACGTCACTTTTTCCGTCGCGCGCGGCTCGGTCTACGCGCTTCTGGGCAGAAACGGCGCGGGCAAGTCGACGCTGGTGCGCTGCCTGCTCGGCCAGCAGAAGCCCGCGCGGGGACGCGGCCTCCTCTTCGGTGAGGACGCCTGGAGGCGGCGCGCCCGACTGATGGACCGGGTCGGCGTCGTTCCGGAGGAGCCGGACGCGCCGCCGGCCATGACGCCCGCCCAGATCGCCGATTTCTGCCGGCGGATTTACTCGACCTGGAATGCCGGCGAGTTTGCGAAGCGGCTCGACCGGTTCGGAATCCCGCCGCGAGTCCCCTTCGGCCGGCTCTCCAAGGGGCAGAAGGGAGGAGTTCTCCTCGCCCTGGCCCTGGCGAGCGCACCGGACCTTCTGGTGCTGGACGATCCGACGCTCGGCCTGGATGTCGTGGCGCGCAGGGCGCTCTATGACGAGCTCGTCGGGGAGCTCGCCGATCGCGGCACAACGGTTCTCGTGACCACGCACGATCTGGCGGGAATCGAAGGGATCGCCACGCGCGTCGCGATCTTGAAGGAGGGACGTCTCATCCTGGACGAAGAGATGGAGACCCTCAAGGCGCGGTTCCGCCGGATCCGCTACGGCAACCGGATGACCGACACGCGCACGGCCTACGGGACCGAGCTCGATCCGTTCGACGCGGTCAGAGTCAAGGTTCGCGGCTGGGGCGTCGACGCGGTGGTCGCCAACTACGACGACGCGTCCTTCGATCGCTTCCAGCGCACCGACGGCGTGGTGGATGCGGAGGCTTCCGCCATGTCTCTGGAAGAAATCTTTCTCTCGGTCGCCGGGGAGGAGAAAGGAGCCGGGTCATGAAGGGTCTTTTCGCGGTGGCTTGGCGGGAGATCGTCGAGCGGCGGATGGTCCTCCTGGCGGCGGCCTTGCTGGGCCTTCTGGTGTTCCTGGTGCCTCTGTTTCCAGGCGCCGCCCGCTATGGAGCGTCACAGGCGCGCCTCTTCACGGCCGGATTCTCCGCTGCGACGTTCTGCGCTTTCGTCGCCTTCCTTCTGGGCGGCTCGACCATCGGACGCGATCTGACCGAACGCCGGCTCGGCTTCTACTTTTCCCGGCCCATCGCGGAGGGTGCGATCTGGGGAGGCAAGTTTCTGGGAATCTGGGTTCTCGTCGCGGCGAGCGCGTTGGCCCTGGTTCTGCCCGTCGGTCTCGCGGACTTCGCCTCCTGGTGGCCCGCCGCGGGCGCCTGGCGGACCGCGCAGATCGCGCTTCTTTTCGCGGCCGCGGTGCTCTTCGCGCTCGCGCTCGGCAGCGTGGTCGGCGCGTCGCTCCGGGAGAGATCCGTATGGACGCTGGCCGACCTCGCGATGCTCGGGCTCCTGGCGCTCGGCCTTGCCGCGATTCTGTTTCCCCTCTTCCAGGCCGATGCTCCGGCACTCACAACGCGAGTCGCCGGCGGGCTTGCGGTCGGGATCTCGCTCTCCCTGCTTCTGGCGAGCTTCGCGCAGGTCGCCGTCGGACGCGTCGATCAGCGCCGTGGAACGCGCGCCCGGTTCGCGGTGCTGTGGGGGGTTCTCGTCCTGGTGGCTGTCGGCTGCCTGGGAAGCGTGCGCTGGCTTGTGTCGCCCGTTCCCGAGGATCTGACGAGTGCGTCCGTAAGGGACATCACTCCGCGAGGGAATTGGATCGTTCTTCGAGGAAGAGCCAGACACCGGGTCGATCTGACCGCTTCCTTCTTCTACGACGTTGCTTCGGGCCATTTTGTGAGGCCGCCCCTTCGAGGCAACGGCGGGATGGTCCTGTCCGAAGACGGATCGACGGGGGCGTGGAGCGAGTCCTGCGCTCTCGACGGGTCTCGCCAGTGCGCGATCTGGGTCTGCCGCCTCGAGGGCCACGGATCGCGGCCGCGCCGATTGCCGCTGGAAGCGAGCATTTCGGATCTGCGGCTCTCGCAGCAGGGGCGCCGCCTGGCCGTAGCCGGGCCGGACACGATCTCCGTCTTCGACGTTTCCTCGGGAGGACTCCTCGCCGGCACCGCTTCCGAATCCGAACAGGGAAAAGTCCTTCGTTTTGCCTTCGTGAGCGAAGACGTACTCCGCCTCTACCGGTTCGGCCCGCGGTTCGGCCCGCCAGTCGAAGCCGATTCCGAAAGCTCCCGGGCCGGGACTCTCGCGATCGAGGATTTGCATGTCGTCGAGCGATCCGTGACGAGGGCGTCGCGGATCGAAGGGCTTGGCTGGCCGTTTTCCGTGGGCTTCGACGACCGGCACGGGCGCGTCGTCGTCTGGGAGAAGGAGGGAAGCGTTGCTCTCTTCGATGCCTCCTCGGGCGCTCGAATTGCCAATCTGGGACAACGGAGCTGGGACGAAGTGTCCCGGGCCTTCCTGTTTGATGGCCGTTTGGTCCTGGCGGAGACGACGGGTGGCGCCGGGCGTCTCCAACTCTTCCGCCAGGACGGCACACTCGCGCAAGTGTTCGAGCTCGGTCCCGCCGGATTCGTTCAGATCGGGGGCGAGCCGCAGCCCGGTGTGCTCGCGCTTTCGATCAGCCGGAATCCAAAGGAAGTGTGGGCTGCCGCGGACTCATTTCTTCTCGACTTGAGATCCGGGAGCCTCGCGAAGGTCGCCGCCCACGCCTCGCCCGTCGCCGCCCGGTTGCGCTGGCGACTGCCGTACATCGAGCCCGGCAGCGCCGCGGCGCGCCTCTTCGCACGACCCGATGGAACTCTGCTCCTGTGGGACCCGAAGGACTCCTCGCTCAGAGTGATTCCTCCTCTGTCCTGAGCCGCGCGCGCCCGTTCCAGAGCGCCTTTGTTATCGTCTCCGCCGTGCTCGGCTTTTTCCGGCAAGACGACGAGCTGACCTGCGACGGAGTGTCGCTTTCCGCGATCGCGCGGGAAGCCGGCACACCGGCTTACGTTTACAGCCGGGCGGTGATCGAAGGGCGCTTTCGCCGCTTCGATGCCGCGCTCGCCTCCGTGCCGCATCTGGTCTGTTACGCGGCGAAGGCCAACTCGAGTCTGGCGATCCTGAGGCTCCTGGCCTCCCTCCAGGCCGGCGCGGATGTGGTCTCGGGGGGCGAGCTGCGCGCCTGTCTGGAATCGGGATTCTCCCCCGACCGCATCGTCTTTTCCGGCGTGGGAAAGACGGAGGAAGAAATCACCGCCGGCGTCGCTGCGGGCATCCTCGCTTTCAACGCCGAGTCCGAGGCGGAGGTGCGCAAGATCGACGCGGCGTCGCGCGCTCGGGGCGTTCGCTCCCGCGTCGCCCTGCGGGTCAACCCGGACATCGACGCGAAGTCCCATCCGTACATCTCGACCGGCTTGAAGCACAACAAGTTCGGCGTGGATATCAGCGAGGCGCCGGCGATCCTGGAGCGATGCCGGAGTCTTCCAGGGGTCGCTTTCACCGGTCTTCAGGCCCACATCGGAAGCCAGATCGTGGAGACCGAGCCCCTGGCGGAGACGGCCCGCGAGCTCGCCGATCTGGCCCGCCGGCTCGCGGCTCGGGGATTCCGCCTCCAGACGCTCGACCTGGGCGGCGGCATCGGCATCGGCGCGACAGAAAGGGAGGGTCTGTCGCCGGAAGCCTATGCCGGGGCCGTGCTGCCCCCGCTCGCCGGCCTCGACATGACGATCCTGATCGAGCCCGGCCGCGCGATCGTCGGGTCCGCCGGCGCGCTCGTCACGCGCGTCTTGAGCGTCAAGGAGAGCTCGGGCAAGCGATTCGTCATCGTGGATGCCGGGATGAACGACCTCATTCGGCCGCCCCTCTACGGCGCGATCCATCCGATTGAATCCGTCGGCACCGCGCGAGGACAGTCCATCGTCGCGGATGTCGTCGGACCGATCTGCGAGACGAGCGACTTCTTCGCGAGGGACCTCGAGCTGCCCGAGCCGCGGGAGGGAGATCTCCTGGCGATCCGCGACGCGGGCGCCTACGGCTTCGCGATGGCGTCCAACTACAACTTCCGTCCGCGCGCCGCGGAGGTCCTCGTCGAGCAGGGGGCGTTCCGGGTTATCCGCCGGAGAGAAACATTCGAGGATCTCGTGCGATTGGAGCGAGGTTACGGTCCCCAGCGGCCCGGTTTTTGAGTGGCCACGGTGCGGGCGTCAATGCGACGTCAGGAAGAGCAGGACGAGATCGGCTCGCCGGGAGACCCGGTGCTTGACGAGGAGATTGGAGACGTGAAATTTCACGCCGCGCTCGGTTATCCCCAGTCTCTTGGCAATCTCCTTGTTGGGCAACTTCTCTAGAAGGGCGTCGAGAACTTCTCGCTCTCGATCGGTCAACTCTGCAACGCCCGGGATGGCCCGCCGGACTCCGGCGAAGACGGCGGCTTCGACGAATCGTGAGAGGATGGCTCGCGGGACCCAGAAGCCTCCTGCCGCGACCGCTCGAATTGAGCGGGCGAGCTGGGCTGGCGCCTCGGCGTACCGAACAAACCCTCTGACCCGTCTTCGCAACAGCGGAAAAATGTTTTCCTCGTCGAAGATCTCCCCGATGACGACGATGGCCGCCGAGGCAGAAATCTGGAAGATCCTCTCGATCGCTCTGTCGGTCGCACTCGAACTGCTCTGCACCTCGACGATGTAAACCGAAGTGCGGGGCGGCTCGAACGCCTCTGACCCACAAGGATTCGAGTCGATACGGAACTCCGAAATCTTCAAGTCGGTTTCCCGCAAGAATCCGCGAATCGTTGAAAGAACCAACGGATGAGAAGACACTAGGCACACCGAGAGAGGTGAGGAGTCCGCCGAGAGCACACCATATTGTAGGCTTCTTGATCAATCCGGCGTTCGGCGGTCCGTCGTGACTCCGGGACCCCTGAATCTCCACTCCCGATTCGGCGGCGGGCCCTGAACGGAAGACCTGGGGTTGGTCTCCCAACTAACTCTTCTTCGCACAGGCTGATGGAAGAGTCTTCGCTTTTGGCCGGTCCGGGGAGGACTGTCCTGACCTGTCCTTCGAACCTGTCCCCACCGTGCCCACGCTCTGTCCCTTTTTCTCCCCGTCGGACAGTAGTTTTTTCGTCGCCGGGCCCGTAGCTTGGAAGCCGTTCACGATCGCGGAGGCACGAACGTGATCCAGGCCCCACCGCTGCGCCGGTCAAACAATCTGGCGGAAGGATTCGGCCTTCCCGAGATGCTCACGATCCTCGCACTTCTCGGAGTCGTCGGCGTGGCGACCCTTCCCCTGGCCGGCAAGATGATCCGTCGCGCGCGGACCTTCGGCGCGCTCGCCTCGATCCGCCAGGTCTTTGCGGTTGCTCGGATGCAGGCGATTCGTCGCGGCACCAATATCGTCGTGGTGGCTACCCGGACCCCAGAAGGCTTCATCCACCTGCACACCTTTCAGGACCGCGCCAACGATTCCACTGCGCCGCTTCCAGCCGACGAGCTGGCCGCTGCGGGAAACGGCGTTCAGGACACCGGCAGTTTCGCAACCTCTCCTGCGACCGACGAGCCAACTCTCTCCGACGTCACCATCACAGCGGGAGTCCGGTACTGGAAGCAGGGAGGGATCGCCGATGACCTGACGGACGGCATGTCCTTCGACAGGTACAACAGCGACCCCTCGCTGGCGGACCGCGTGATTTTTCTTCCCGGCGGCGCCCTTTCGCCGCCCCAGGATCCCTCGACCTCCGGGCTGCCGACGGCCGCCGGGGGGCGCGGTCTCTACTTCGCGGACTCCGATGGACAGAACTTCTTCCGGGTGACCGTGGAGAGCGATCTGACCGGCAAGATCCGCTCCGACAAGTTCGAGAAAGACCTCGGTTACGTTGGCAGCGGTTGGACGTGGAAATGAGCCAGCGCCCGCCGTCTGTCGAGGGAGGCTTCACGCTCGTCGAGGTCGCCGCCGCGATGGCGATCCTGGGCTTTGGCCTTCTGGCGATCGCGCCGATGTTCGCCGGTTCGGTCAAGACCAATGCGTCGTCCAATCAGCTCGGCAGCGCCAACAGCCTCGCGGGAGAGAAGCTGGAGGAGCTGATCGAGTACCCGGCGGTCGACCCGCGGCTGGTCGTCCCGGACGGGGACAACTCCGCGGCGGCGCCGGGCGTCGCGACCACGGGCACGGGCAGCGTCGTGGGGGCCAATCTCTACTGCTCCAATGACCTTCCTCAATGGTACAACCCCGCCAGCGGAGAGCGCTCCTTCGCGACGAGCTCGCCCGGACCGGGATGGCAGGCCTACCCGTACGAGCGTACCTACACCATCGAACAGTTCGCGGCCGACCTGACCACCCGGATCGCCTCGCCCGGCTCCTACGCGGTCAAGCTCGTGACGGTCACCGTCCGTCCGACCAAGGGTCCGTTCCCCGGTCTTCGCACCACGACTCAATCCGCCTACGTCCGCTTTCGAGATGCGAGCGCCAACTAGTCCTCCCGCGGGGTTCGCCCTGATCGAGATGCTGGTCGCCATCGCGATTCTGCTCGCGGTGATGCTGGGGGTCTATGGCCTGATCGATTCCTCGGGGCGCCTTGCGAAGCAGGAAACGCAGGTGGCCGACGCGCAGCAATCCCTCCGGGCCGGACTGCAGCAGCTGATCCGCATGTTCCGTCAGGCGCGGGCCGGCCAGCTCTACTACGGCAACGCCGTTCTTCCCGTCGCCAACAACGCCGCCCCGGGGCAGTCGATCCCCGACACCGCCAACACCCCACACTTCATCCGCCAGGGGACGGATGTAGTGCGGGTCCGAGGCATTCTCTTCGGGGACGAGTACGCGCTGGGGTCCGAAGACGTCAGCTGCGCCGGCACCTGTGATGGGACTTCGCTGATGACGGTCACCATTCGGGCCACGGCCAACAGCGGCGTCGTGAACTACCCGACCGGCACGACTCCTTCCGTCGCTTCGAAGACACGGGGCTTCTACTTCGTCATCGCCGACGCCAGCAACCAGACGGTCACCGTTGGCAGCACCATCTATCTCGTTCCCCTCTACTACGTCGGCCGCGTCGATCCTGTGGGCGCCTGGTATTCGCAAACGCCCACGACCTTCACGTTCACCATGAATCCGCAGGACGCCGGAGCCCGCCAGTTGAACGCGAATTCGAGCGGAGCCCCCGCTCTTCAGAAGCCCTTCCTCTGTGGAGCCGTCGACGACGCGCTTCTCTTCGTCGACGAGGGCCCGACGGACGCCAGCCGCCGGCCTGCCGACACTCATCCGACACTGGCCGCTGGACTGCTGGATCCCACCACCGGGCGCTACGACGTCGAGCCATTGGTGGGAGAGGTCGAGGACTTTCAGATCGCCTATGGCATCGACGGCATCGACGGTTCTGTGCCGGATCGGGGCGTCTCCGCGGCGGTGGTGGACACGTCAGACGTCAATCGGGACGAGTGGGTCGGTAACGTCCCCAACGAAATCGAGACCAGCCTTCCCGTCTCGACTTCCGGCTCGCCGCATGTCAACGGTTTCATCGACACCAGCATCGCCAGCGGGCCTCCCAACCCGAATCTGGCGACCCCCTCTCTGCGCGCGGTCATGCTGTCTCTGGTCGTCAAGTCCGCAGATCCTGACTTGAAGTACGACGGTCCCGGCGCCTGGGGATCCCGGACGCTCGATTCCTCCGCCGTTTCCTTCTCCAACCCTGCGCTGACCGGTCGTCCCTACCGCCGACGCGTGCAGTCCTTCGCTGTGGCCATGAGGAACTACGAATGAGAAAGCGAGCTCGAGACGCCGCGAGAACGTCCGCCGAGGAGGGTTTCATCCTGATTCTGGCGATCCTGTTCCTGTTCATCCTGACGATCGCCGGACTCGCCCTGCTCTTCGCCTCCGACAGCGAGCAGCTGATGGCGAGCTACCAGACCATGGCCTCCAAGACCTTTTACGCCGCCGACTCCGGGGTCCAGTACGCCACCGCGA
>DATFTF010000269.1:0-4556 GCA_035262245.1 Thermoanaerobaculia bacterium | reverse complement strand
GGTGTTTCTGATCGCGGGAGCGGCGCTGGCGTGGCTCGCGCGGGGATTCCGAAGAGCTGCGGGCCCGACGCGCGCCGTGGGATTGGCTGCGCTCGCGGCGCTCTCGGCCTGGTCTGCAACGAGCAACTATCGCCGCTATTTCATCGACTTCTCGGATTCGTACCAGCACCTGATCGAGCACTCCATGGAAATGGCGCAAGCCCTGCGGGACGAGCACGCCCGAGGAATTCCTTACGCCAACATGTATCTGCTGGGGGTGGACTACTGGGTGGACGGGCGCAATATCGCTTTCCAGATCGACGATCCGGCCTGGGCCGACGATCACCTGATGCCCCAGGGAAAGCTCCCCGAGAGACTCACCGCCAGGCCCCTGGTCTTTCTCTACAAGCCCGAAGATGTCGCGCGTCTGCATAGGCTGCGCGGGATGTATCCGGGCGAAGGACGCGTCATCCCCCAGACTTACGCCGACCGCAACTTCGGCGTCTACGTCGCGCGCTAACGTCGCCTCCGCTACGCTTCCGGATCTGCCCGCTGACGCGTGCACCGGTCGGCGGGTCGCCCAAAGGGGCTCGACCGCCGACCTGATCCCGAAGCTCCGCTCCGGCTCCCGCAACGCGAGTCGTTTCGCGGATCCAGTCCGCGAAACTTGGTCGCGTTGCGAAGGAAACCACGAGGGTCAGCCGCGGAGAGCCGGAGCGGAGGCGGCGGATCAGTCCTGGGTCAGGTCGAGGTTTGAGACAATATATATATTGTGTCGCTCGGCTTAGCGCGCGCGGCTGGCGAACAGGAACCCGAGCTCATGCCAGGCCGGGCTGGGGCGTGTCCGCACCTCGAACCCGTGCTGCTCGAGAAACCGGACCAGCTCCCGGTGGTCGTGTGACGTGATGGCGTCGTGGTACTCGAGCGCGATGTGCTCGACTCGGGCGAGGGTTTCCTCGCCCGCGCCGAGGAGAATTTCGTACTCCGCTCCCTCGCAGTCGATCTTCAGAAAGTCGCAGCGCGCGACGCCGTTTTCGGCCATGGCCTGCGAGAGCGTGGTGGCCGGAACACGAACCTGTTCGCTCCCGCCCCGCGACGCGTCTCCCGCGGTGCGGTGCTGCCCCGAGAGGCCGGTCACCGTGTAGAGCGTCTGCTCGACCTCGCCGCCGCCGACGGCCTGGGCAAAGGCGCGGACGTTTCCGACGCCGTTCTCCAGGACGTGCTCCTCCAGCCGCGCGAAGGATTCAGGCAGCGGCTCGAAGGCGAAGACGCGGGAGCGCGGGCACTCCCGGGCCACGCGCACCGCGAAGTCTCCGAAGCCGGCGCCCACGTCGAAGACGGTCCAGCCGTCGCGCACCGCCACGGCCCCGCGCTCGTAGTCGCGGTCCAGGCACGATTCCTTCAGAATCCAGACGTCCATCCGGGATCGGACCGCGAAGCGCAGGCCGCCGGGAAGCCGGACGGTGAGCGGCCGCCGCACCGGGAGTCCGAGAAACAACGCGACGATCTTCCACGGGCTGCGCATCTGGAGCAGGATCGTCGGGATCGAGGAGAGGTAGTAGAGCCAGCGGGAGAGGCCCCGGCTGCCGGAGCGGGAGGGGCCCGCGGCGTCAGGCACCCTCATTTCCGGCGAGCCCGCGGAGGCCCGAGGCCCTCGTTCACTTGCCTGCGAGACGGAGAGCGGCGATCGTGTTCGATCCGCTGTTCATGACGTACAGGATGCCGTTCTTGCGGTCGAGCGCCAGACCGGTCGGCCGCGAGAATTTTCCTCCCTGATCGTCGGCGTTCCAGGTCTTGAGAACGCGGCCGGACCGGTCGAGCTCTTCGATGACGGCCGCCGCCGGGACGGAGATGAAAACGTGCTCCCGATCATCGACCTGAACGTACGGCTCCATCGGACCGGTCCAGGCGGCCACCGGGAACGAGCGTGTGAAACGGCCCTGGGAAGAGAGGATCTGCATCCGGCCGTTCCCGATGTCCGCGACGTAGACGCTGCCCGACGGCCCCACGGCGATTCCGATCGGGCTGACGAAGGCGTCGGAGCCCTTCCCGCTCTTCCCCACGGTCTGCAGCGGCTTGGTGCACTCTCCCCGGGGACAGAGGATCAGGCGGTCGTTGCCCGAGTCGGCGATCCACAGCGATCCGTCCGGCCCTACCGCGACGCCGCGCGGCCCATACAGCCCGGCCAGCGTCGTTTCGCGATATTCGCCGGCGGTCGTGAAATGCTGGATCCGCCCGTTCCAGGTGTCGGCCACGTAGACGTCCGTGCCGTGAATGGCGATGGAGGCCGGCTCCTGAAGCTGGAATTGCAAGTTTCCCCGCCCGCCGCCCCAGCCGCCGAGATAACCGCCGCGGGCATCGAAGATCGCCACGCGAGAGTGACCGAAGTCGGCGACCCACAGACGACCCCGCGCATCGACGGCGGCGCCGCGCGGCTCGGCCAGATCCGCATAGGGGGAGAGTCCGGACACCGCGGTCTCGTGGATGACCGGCGCGACGTTCGGCGCGGGAGTCGGGGTCCCAGCCGCGCCGGCCGCGGGCGCCCCGGCGGCGGCCGGCGTCTCCTTTTTCCCGCACCCTTCCGACGCGACGACTGCGGCGAGGAGAAACAGGATTCCCAGCGTCAGCCTCCCGTGGCGCCGTGCTTCTCTTCGATGGATGGATTTCTTCATGGTTCTCTCCTTCGTCCTCGCAGATCTCCCGGTAAGGGCGGGGAGGCAGGCCGGGCGGGATCGGTTCGCACCGGCCGAGCCGTCTGCGTCTTCACTGAAGCACGCTTCCGAGACCCCAGAAGTGGAGGCGGTGTGTGCCGCGGTCCGTCACGATCAGCCGTCCGAACGGGTCCAGCGCGATGCCGGTGGGCATCTTGCCGTCCTGTTCCGGCCGGAAGGAGCGCTGTAACGCGCCGGCCTGGTCGTACTGCGCGATCCTTCCCGAGGACGAGTCGGTGACGAAGAGGGTGTCCGAGGGGCCGACCGCGATGTAGGGCTCGGTGTAGAACTCCTTCCAGCCATAGACGGGGAACTGCCGCAGGTACTTTCCCTCCCCGTCGAAGGCTTGAACCCGGTGGTTTCCGGTGTCGGCTACGTAGATGGTCCCGGAGGCGTCGGCGGCGAGGCCCACGGGCTCGACGAACTGGCCCTCGCCGCTGCCGACTCCCCCCCACTGTGAGAGGCGGGTGCCGTCTCGATCGTAGCGGACGATCCGCTTGTTGCCGGTATCGGCCACGTAGACGAAGTTGCCCAGGGGCAGCACGGCGCGCGGCCCGAAGAGATCCTCCGGGCCCCCTCCTCCGATGAGGGAGAGAATCCGGCCGTCGGCGGCCGCGTGGACGACCCTGTAGTTCCAGGTGTCGGCGATCCAGAGCTCGCCCCGCGAATCGACGGCGATGCCGGTCGGCTCGTTGAACTGGCCGGGTGAGTTGCCCTTTCCGCCGAACTGGCGGAGGAACCGGCCGGAGCCGTCGAGAACCTCGATCCGGTTGTTCTTCGTGTCCGTCACGTAGAGGTTGCCGTGCGCGTCGGCCGCGACGCCGCGCGGCTCATCGAACTCCCCGGGCCCGGCGCCCGGCGCGCCCACGGATCGCGCCGGGATCGTCTTGGCGTCGGAGGGATACTCCCGGCCGCTTCTGTCCAGGATCGGAATCTGCAGCGGCGCGAGCGTGCCGGCGGAATCGATGTCCGTGCGAACGTAAAACATGGCGTCCTGCGATCCGATCTGGCTCCACACCTCGTGAAAGAGCCACCAGCGCAGAAGCACCGAGGGCCGCTGCTTCCAGAAATCGTCCGGGAACCACCAGGCGCGGATGGGAACCCGGTGGCCGGTGTAGTGTTCCGCCAGCTGCTTCTGCAGCGTCCCTTCCGCATTCCAATCGGCGACGATCACCGGCGTCGAGGCCGTTTCCAGCGCTCCGACCCAGTTGGTCGGGGTGTCGCGAAGGTACCAGGAGAGCGGCCAGGTCGCCTCGCCGGTCACTGTGACCACCGGCTGGCCCGGAGCTACGTGGGCTTTGGCCCGCGTGACGTCGTCGAGCGCGCGCACCAGGTCCCAGGTCGTCTGCACGTAGGCCAGGTACTCGCCGTGCTTGGGCTCTTTCTCCACGTCGTACGCCCCATAGCGGAAGCAGGCCAGGAGCATGGCGGAAGCGTTGATCGCCGCGAGCAGCCCGACGGCCGCCAGTCCCAGCCGCGGAACAAGATCGCGGCGGTCGCGCCAGAGGCCGGCGATCCCGATGCCCGCGAGGATGGCCAGGGGCAGGAGCGCGTGCACGGTCAGCCAGGGCACCTTCTCCCGGGCCCAGCCGTAGATCGCCAGGGATCCCAGAGCCCAGAAAACGAGGAAGCGCAGGAACGGCGAGACGCGGTCCTCCGGCGCTGCCTTGCCGCGCAGCTGCGCCGCCGCGCCGATGAGGCCGGCCGCGACGAAGACCGCGCGCACGGCCGTGCCCGCGCCGAAAAGAGACGAGAGCGCCGCCGCGGCCACGCCTCCGAACCCGGCGTAGAGCGATCGGAGAAACGGGTCGCGCCGGAAGGGACGCTGCCGCAGGATGAGCAGGGCCGCCAGGCAGACCGCCGTCT
>DATFTF010000268.1:0-2123 GCA_035262245.1 Thermoanaerobaculia bacterium | reverse complement strand
CTTCCGGTAGCTTCCCCGCAGGCCCAGATGGTTGGCGTAGAGCATCTGCGGATTGACATACGTCCAGACTTCCTGGAGATCGAGATCGCTCCAGACGTGTTCATTCGTATCCGGCGGCGAAAGCGGCGCCACGACGGAGATCGTCTCGCTGCGCACCTGCGGCGCGGCGAGCGGATTCTCTGCCGGAACCGGCGCGGCCGTTTCGGCGGCGCGGCGCCGGTCCGCTTCGGCTTCCAGCGCGCGCCGGGCCTCCTCGCCGGAGAGAATCCGGTCGGCCAGGGCGAGCCCCCGCATGGCGTCCACGGCGTACGCGGTCAGGCCTCCGTACATCGGGGCGATCCGCTGGTCCGTGAACTTCTGGGACAGCGCCGCTCCGCCCACGAGCATCGGCGGCGTGACCCCCGCCGAGGTCAGATCCTGCGCCGTAGTGACCATCTGCTGGGCGCTCTTGACCAGAAGGCCCGAGAGGCCGATCACGTCCGGCCGGTGCGCGCGGTACGCCTCGATGAGCTTCTCCGGCGGCACCTTGATGCCGAGGTTCACGACTTCGTAGCCGTTGTTGGAGAGAATGATCTCGACCAGGTTCTTGCCGATGTCGTGCACGTCCCCCTTGACCGTGGCCAGGAGGATCTTCCCCTTGCGCGCATCGGTCGACTTCTCCATGAACTTCTCGAGATGCGACACCGCCGCCTTCATCGCCTCGGCCGACTGCAGCACCTCGGCCACGATGAGCTCGTTGGCGTTGAAGAGGCGGCCGACCTCCCGCATGCCGTCCATAAGCGGACCGTTGATGATGTCGAGCGGCGACTTGCCGTCCCCGCGGACCGCTTCCAGGTCTTCGATGAGGCCTTCCTTCGACCCTTCAAGAATGTAGCGAGGCAGCCGCTCGATCGGCGTCCCGGGCCGGGCCGCGGGCGCCTGGGGCCGCGAGCCCTTGGCCTTGAAATGAGCGGCGAACGCGGAGATGGGATCCTCGCCTCGGTTCCAGATCAGGTCCTCGGCCAGGCGGCGCTCCTCCTCGGAGATCGAGGGGTAGCGCACGATCTTCTCGCTATTGACGATGGCCAGATCGAGCCCCGCCTTCACGCAGTGGTAGAGGAAGACCGAGTTCAGGACCTCGCGTCCGGCCTCCGGCAGGCCGAAGGACACGTTGGAGATGCCCAGAATCGTCTTGGTCTGCGGAAACTCTCCCTTGATCGCGCGGATCCCTTCGATCGTCTCGACGGCGCTTCCAACGTATTTCTCGTCCCCCGTACCGCAGGGAAAGACGAGCGGATCGAAGAAGATGTCCTCGGGAGGGACGCCGTACTTCTCGGTCAGGAGCGTGAAGCTCCGCCGCGCGATCTCGAGCTTGCGCTGGCGGGTCACGCCCATGCCGTGCTCGGGATCCTCGTCGATCGTTCCCACCACCAGCGCGGCGCCGTACTTCTGGGCCAGGGGCACCACGGCCCGGAAACGCTCCTCCCCGTCCTCCAGGTTGACGGAGTTCAGGATCGACTTGCCCTGGCTCCACTTGAGGCCGATCTCCATGACTTTCGGATCGGTCGAATCGAGCATCAGCGGCACCTTCACCATCCGGGTCGCGCGGGCCAGGAACGCCTCGGCGTCCGCGGCCTCGTCGCGGTCGGGGTCCTGCAGGCAGACGTCGATGATCTGAGCGCCTCCCCGCACCTGGGCGCGCGCGATCTCCGCGGCCGCCTCGAAGCTCCCCTGGGCCACCAGTCTCTTGAACTTCCGGCTGCCGAGCACGTTGGTCCGCTCGCCGATCAAGACCGGCCGGTTGTCGACGTCGATCTCCAGCGCTTCGATGCCGGAGACGAGCGTCTTGCCGTGGATCGGGATTCGCCGCGGCTTCCTGCGCTCGACCGCGCGGGCCAGCGCGCGGATGTGCGCCGGCGTCGTGCCGCAGCAGCCGCCGACGATGTTGACCCAACCTTCCTCGACGAAGCGCTCGAGCGCCGCGGCGATGCGCTCGGGCGTCTCCGGATAGCAGCCGTCCACGTCGGGGAGCCCCGCGTTGGGATAGCACGACACCAGCGTCCGCGTCAGGCCGGAGAGCGTTCGGATGTGGTCGGTCATGAACTCCGGCCCCGTCGCGCAATTCAATCCGATCGAGAGCAGCG
>DATFTF010000267.1:0-5191 GCA_035262245.1 Thermoanaerobaculia bacterium | reverse complement strand
CGGAGGAGGCGGATCGTTCGGGGGGGGCGGCTCTTCAGGGAGCTGGTAGGGGCGCCCGGCCCTGCCGGTGCAGCCTCGCCGGTAGACCTTGGACCGCCGGACCGCCGACGAGCGCTCCCCGGTTCTGCGAGATCGTCCCATGCCTGCGGAACTCATGGAGTCGATGAGAGTGATGGCCGGACTCGCGAGCCCGTTGCTTCAGCGCGTCCTCCTGCTCCTCGCGATCGGCGCGCTGGCTCGTTCCAGCGCCGGTGCGTGCGACGCCACGCGGATGAGAATCGGCACCTCGGTTGGAGGGATGCAGCCGCGGGCAATCGATTCGACGCAGCGCCGGCCGCGCGTCACGCCATTTCGTCAGGTTGAGGGGAAATCCTGGGTCTCTCTGGGTCTCTCGAACCTCGCCATCGTCGCTCTGGTTTCGGATCCCAGCTCGCCGTCCACGCTGTACGCCGCCGGCGGCGAACCGGGCACGCTCGCGAGGGAAGTCTGGAAGAGCACAGACGCCGGCGGAACCTGGTCACCGGCCGATGCCGGGCTCGAGGGGGTAACGGTGTCCGTGCTGGCCATCGACCCCACCACGCCGAGGGTGCTCTACGCGGGGGCCTCGTTCGGCGCTTCATCGGCCAGCGTGTACAAAACGATAGATGGTGGACTCCACTGGGCCGCCGCCGGTGCCGGGTTGCCGCCCATGACTGTCAATGCGCTCGCCGTCGATCCGAATTCCTCTTCGACGATCTACGCCGGCACGACAGACAGCCTGGCGGGCGGCGCCGTTTTCCGGAGCCTGAATGGCGGCTCGAGCTGGGCGGAAGTGGATGGCCTTCCCAACGCCAGCGTCTCGAAACTCGTGGTCACGCCGACCACTCCCGCGATTGTCTACGCCGCGACGGTAGCCGGCGCTTTCAAGCGCGTCGGCGACGCGGGAGCCTGGCTGCGACTCGATATCGCCAGTTCGCCGGTTGCGGTCTCCGCCCTTGGCACCGAAGCAAGTTCCCCCACCACGCTCTATGCCGGCACGCCGTCCGTGGTGGAAGAGGAGTGCGTGACGAGGAGCGGCGGCCTCTTTCGGAGCAGCGACGGCGGCGCGAGTTGGATGGAGGTCGGCGACGGTCTGCCGAATATCAACCCGATCGCGATCGCCGTCGATGAATCGCAGCCTGGCGTTGTGTACGTCGCCGCGCAACGATTCGAATGTGGCCGACATGTTCCCGATGCGGTCCTCGGAACGACCAACGCTGGGGTCAGCTGGACGTTGGCAAATCGCGGTCTACCCGATGCGTTTGTCTTCACACTGGCGATCGGACAGAGCTCCTCGACGACGCTCTACGCCGGAACCAGCGAAGGCGTGTTCGCGATCACGTTTGCGGGAATCCCTCCACCGTCCGCGCAGGTCCTCGAGGCCGGGCCGTCTCGCCCCGCGAGCATTTCACCCGTTCCGCCCCGCCCCCCTTTTTCAGCAACCTGCTGGTGATCGAAAGCGGCCGATGTTAGATTCTGGCTCACCGTGAAGCAGTTTCTTTCCCGGCTCGACCACGAACGCATCGTCGCGGCGATCGCGGACGCGGAGAAGCGGACGTCCGGTCAGATCCGCGTGCACGTGACGCGGCGCAAACCCGCCTACCTCGAGGATCGGGCCCGGCGGCGCTTCGAGGAGCTCGGCATGACCCGCACGCGGCTGCGCAATGGGGTCCTGATCTACATCGCCCCCAATGCGCGGCGCTTCCGGATTCTGGGAGACGCCGGGATTCACGAGAAGTGCGGGGAGGAGTTCTGGAAAGAAACCGCCGGCGAGATGGAGGCCGCTTTCCGCAAGGGCCACTTCACCGACGGAATCGTCCGGGCGGTGGCCAAAGCCGGGGAGATCCTGGCGCGGCACTTCCCCAGCGAGGCCGGCGGCGTCAATGAGTTGCCGGATGAGGTGACAGAAGACTAATTGTGAATTGAGAGTTGCGAATTGTGAATGGGGCGGAAATGGCGCTTTTTTGCGAATTCACAATTCTCAATTCACAATTCTCAATTTGTGGCTTGACGGGAACGCCTTGACTTTTCAGCAGAAATCCTCATAATCCGCCGTTCTGTCTCTGGAGGCACGATGTACGCGATCCTCCGCGCGGGCGGCAAGCAGATCAAGGTTTCTCCGGGGGACGTTGTCCGCGTGGAGAGGCCTTCGGACAAGGTGAAGAAGGGGCAGAAGCTCTCGCTGACCGACGTGGTCCTGGCCGGCGGGGGAGAGGGCAAGCCGAAGAAGGATGCGAGCGGGATTTCGGTGAAGGCGACAGTGCTCGGCGAGGTCAGGTCACGAAAGGTCCTCATCTTCAAGAAGAAGCGGACCCGGCAGTACCGGCGCACGCGCGGACATCGCCAATCGATGGTCGAGATCCGCATCGACGAGATCGAAGGGGCGTAGCGCCGGTCAGCGGCGGCCCTTCGGGGAGACGAACTCATGGCACACAAAAAGGGGCAGGGCTCTTCCCGCAACGGCCGCGATTCGAATTCGCAGCGGCTGGGGGTCAAGCGGTTCGCCGGACAGGTCGTGACCGGCGGATCCATTCTGGTCCGGCAGCGCGGGACTCGCTTCTTTCCCGGCGACAACGTCGGCCGGGGCAAGGACGACACCCTCTTCGCCAAGGTCAACGGCGTCGTCCGCTACCACGACCGCGGCCGCGACGGCCGCGTGATCTCGATCGAGCCCATCGCCGGGTAGCTCTCAGCTCTCAGCTCTCAGCTTTCAGCTTTCAGCCGAGAGCGAGCGACGGATCGTCTGGCCGACAGCTGAGAGCTGACGGCTGACAGCTCGCCTATGTTCATCGACACCGCAGAGATCCGCGTTCGGGGCGGAGCCGGCGGCAACGGGTGCATCGCTTTTCGCCGGGAGAAGTTCGTTCCGCGGGGTGGACCCTCGGGAGGCGACGGCGGCAACGGCGGCTCGGTCTGGGCGGTGGCTGATCCTTCGCTCAACACGCTCTACCATCTTCGCCACCAGACCGATTACCGGGCCGGCCGCGGCGAGCACGGACAGGGTTCCAACCGCCACGGCGCCTCCGGCTCCGACCAGACCGTGGCGCTGCCGCTCGGCTCGGTCGTCATCGACGCCGACACCGGGGAGCGCATCGCCGACCTGACCCGGGCCGGCGAGCGCGTTCTGCTGGCCGGGGGCGGGCGAGGCGGCTGGGGCAATCAGCACTTCGCCACTCCCACGCGGCAAGCGCCCCGGTTTGCGAAGAAAGGACTCCCCGGACAGGAGCGGCGCCTGGCCATCGAGCTGAAGCTTCTCGCCGATGTCGCCATCATCGGCTTTCCCAACGCCGGGAAGTCCACGCTCATCTCGGTCCTCTCCGCCGCCAAGCCGAAGATCGCGGATTACCCCTTCACGACTCTCACGCCCCACCTGGGCGTGGTGGCCGGCCCCGGGCACGAGACTCTGGTCGTGGCCGACATCCCCGGACTCATCGAAGGGGCGCATCGGGGGGCGGGCCTCGGGATCCGCTTCCTCAAGCACGTCGAGCGCTGCCGGCTGCTCTGCCATCTCGTGGACGCCTCCACTGCGGGAGACGCCGAACGGGACGTCGGAGTGCTGGAACACGAGCTCGCGGCCTTCTCCGCCGAGGTGGCGGCGCGGCCGCGGATCCTGGTCGCCTCCAAGTGCGATGCGGTCTCCGATCCCGGGCGCCTGGCCTCCATCCGCGAAGCGGCGCGGCGGCGCGGGCTGCCCTTCTTCGAGATCTCGGCGGCCACACGGACGGGCTTGAAGCCGCTCGTGGACTCATTCTTCGAGGCTATGGCGCGGCCGGCGCCTGTGGCCGACACGCGGATATCTGACAGCTGAAAGCTGACAGCTCATACACTCCTCCCATGCGCGTCGGCATCTTCGGCGGCTCGTTCGACCCGGTGCACGAGGGACACCTGCGCACGATCGAAGCCGCGCAGGAGCGGCTCCGGCTCTCGCGGGTCGTCTTCGTGCCGGCCCGGCAGTCGCCGTGGAAGGATCTCCCGGAGACCGATCCGCGCCACCGCGTCGCCATGCTCGGACTGGCTCTGGCCGGGCATCCCTCCTGGACCATCTCCTTCGAGGAGCTCGACCGCGAGCCCCCCTCGTTTACCGTCGACACGCTCAGGGCCTTTGCGTCGCGGTGGCCCGGCGATGAGCTGTGGCTTCTGATGGGCACCGACGCGCTCGCGGGTCTCGACCGCTGGAGGGAGCCGTCCGAGGTCGTCCGGCTGGCGCGGATCGGGGCCTTTCACCGGGAGCCTCATGTGGGCGCCGGGCTGGCGCTTCCGGCGGTCGCCGGTCTTTCCGACCGGCTGGAGCTATTCGACGCCGGATCGGTTAAAATCTCTTCGACGGATCTGCGAGACGCGCTCGCGCGCGGAGAGAACCCCGGAGGGCGGGTCCCGGCAGCCGTCGCGGAGTACATCACGAAGCACGGTCTCTACGGATCCCGGGTGACGCGGCGTTGACGCGAGAGTTTTCCGCCCGGGACAAAGTCCGAGAAGGTCTGTCCGCCGCCCTCGACAAGAAAGCCGCGGCGATTCTCGTCTTCAACTTGACCGACTTGACCACGATGGCGGACTACTTCGTCCTGTCCACTGCCAGCTCGGCCCGACAGGCCCGGGCCATCGCCGACGCCATCAACGAGGCCCTGGGGGATCCGTTCTCCGTTGAGGGCCTCTCCACGGCCAACTGGATCCTGATGGACTACGGAGACGTCGTTTTCCACGTCTTCCAGGAGGAGGCGCGCCGCTTCTATGCGCTCGAGCGCCTCTGGGGCGACGCCGAGAACGAGACCGGCTCGTTCCGGCCGTCGCTCGGCGCTTCGAGCAGGGAGTAGCCGCCCGCCGCTGAAAGAATTCAAGATTCAAGATTCAAGGTTCAAGATTTAAGAGGCAGCGTGACCAGCCGAGGTGATCCTCCCGCCGCGGCCTCCGGCGAAGCGCAAAAGCCGGACGAGAACCCTCTCGGCGCCTCCGCCGACGGCGGCGCCCTCGCGAAAGGCCGTCGGCGCTCGCTGCGCGGGCTCTTTCCAACGCGCAATCGGGAGCTCGCTCGCGAGCTGGCCGCCCTCGAGCGCGCCGTGGACCTGCCCTCGACCGTTCTCGTCGTCGGCGAGAGCGGCACCGGCAAGGACCGCCTGGCCCGGGCGCTTCACGACGCGTCCGCACGCGCCGACAGGCCGTTCGTTCGCATCGACGC
>DATFTF010000266.1:0-5112 GCA_035262245.1 Thermoanaerobaculia bacterium | reverse complement strand
TACGGGCTCTCCGACGCGGAGTACCGCGAGCGCATGGAGCTCTTCGACCGCATCCTCGAGATCTCCTCCTATCTCCACCAGCCGGTGCGCAAGCTCTCGCTGGGCGAACGGATGCGGTGCGATCTCGCGGCGTCTCTGCTCCACCGGCCTCCCCTGCTCTTCCTGGACGAGCCGACCATCGGCCTGGACGTTGTGGCCAAGGCCAGCGTCCGGGAGTTTCTCCAGGAGATCAACCGGCGCGAGGGCACCACCGTTCTTCTGACCACTCACGATCTCTCCGACATCGAGACACTCTGCCGCCGGGTGATCGTCATCGACCACGGCAAACTGCTCTTCGACGGCGCTCTCGACGAGCTGCGCGACCGCATCCTGCCGGTCACCTCCGTCGTCTTCGACGTCAGGACCCTTCCTTCGCCCGAGCTTCTCTCGGTGGAAGGCCGTCCCATCCGGGAGGTGGGCGCCCACCGCTTCCGCGTGGACATCGACCGGCGCGAGATGTCCCCGGCGGCAGCGGTCAAGGAGATCGTCAACCGGTTCGACGTCGCGGACCTGTCCATCGAAGAGCCGCAGATCGAGGAAGTGGTCAAGCGGATCTACCGCGAGGGGATCGGGGCGTGACCGCGGCCGCGGTGGCTACCCTCCGATCGGCCCTCCCCTTCGCCAGGGTCGGCTTCCTGAACATGCTGGCGTTCCGCGCCCGGTACTACGTCGGCGTGCTCACGTACCTCTTCAACGTCGCGGTCTACTACTTCATCTGGCGGGCGGTCTTCGTGCACGCGCCGTCGGTGGCGGGGATGCGGCTCGGCGACATGATCACGTACGTCGCCGTCGGCTGGACGATCCGCTCCTTCTACTTCAACGAGATCGACCGCGATCTGGCCACCCAGGTCCAGGAGGGGCGGCTGGCGATGAACCTGATCCGGCCCGTGGACTTCCAGACCGTCATGATCGCCGATGCCGCGGGACAGTCCGCGTTCCGGGCCGCCCTCTTCACCGTTCCGATCGGGATCGTTCTGGCCCTCGTTTTCCGGGTGCAGCCTCCGCATTCCGCGCTGGGCGGTGTTCTCTTCCTCCTTTCGGCTGCGCTCTCCTTCTTTCTCGTCGCCGCGATCAACTTTTTGGTTGGGCTGATCGCGATCCGGACCAAGTCCATTCAGGGAATCCTGCGCGCTAAGTACCTGATCGTCGAGCTGCTCTCGGGCCTCCTCATCCCGACGACGCTGTTCCCAGAGCCCATCCGCTCGGTACTGCTGGTCTCTCCTTTTCCGCACATCAGCTTCACGCCGGCAGGCCTCTACCTCGGCACGCTCGCCGGCTGGTCCGCCGCGCGCGCGCTCGCGCTGCAGGCGGGCTGGACCGCGGCGCTGCTCCTCTGGGGCCAGCTGGAATGGAGACGCTCGCGTAACCGGATCACGATCCAGGGAGGCTAGAAGAATTTGCGATTTGTGATTTGTGATTTGTGATTGCGGCGAATAACAATATGGATATTGTGACGACGCTGCGTCGCCACGGGCGGCTGTTTCTGCTGTACTTCGGGCAGTATGCCAAGGCGAGGCTGGAGTACCGGGCGGATTTCTTCTCGTCGGTCTTTGCCTCGTTTCTCGGAACGGCCGCGGCGTTCGGATTCCTGCTGATCGTCTTTTCCCGGGTCCCGGCCGTGCGGGGATGGAGCTTTGCCGAGATGGTCTTTCTCTACGGCTTCTCGCTCATCCCGCTCGGACTCTTCAACGTTCTCTCCTGGAACCTGTACCTTTTCGCGGACCGCTACCTCATCGAGGGGCGCTTCGACCGCGTGCTGCTGCGGCCGGCCTCCTCGATCTTCCAGGTGCTCTTCGAGTCCTTCCGGCTGGAGTCGCTCCAGGAGACGGTCACCGGGCTCGCCGCCGTCGTCTGGGCCTCGCTCCGCCTGGGAATCGCCTGGGGGCCGCTCGACCTTCTCCTCTTCGCCGCGTGGGCCTTCTGCGGCGCGGCGATCTACCTGGCGATCTTCGTCGCGCTGACCGCGACTTCTTTCTGGATCGAGGACCGTGTGGGCATCACGCCGCCGGTCTTCAACCTCGTGCAGTTCGGCCGCTATCCGCTGACGATCTACGACGGTTGGGTCCGCTTCACGCTCTCGTTCGTCATCCCCTTCGCCTTCGCCTCGTTCTATCCGACCGCCCGCTTCCTCCACCACCCCGAGTTTCTGCGGGAGTTCTGGGCCGTCCCGATCGTCGCGGCGATCGCGCTGTCTCTCTCTCTCGCTCTCTGGAACTCGGGTGTTTCGCGCTACCACTCGACCGGCAGCTGAGGGCGCCGGCCGCCTTCAGCGCCCGAGCTGGCCCAGCCGGGCGAAGAGCGCGCCGTAGATCTCGATGCCGTCCCAGAGGTTCTGCAGCCGCAAGTTCTCGTTGGCGGCGTGCTGATTGTTGTCGTGATTGGCGATGGGGATGCCGATGACCGGCGCGCCGAGCTTCTCGGCGAACAGGTACATCGGAATGCTACCGCCCAGACTCGGCACGCGGACGACCGGACCGCCGCTGCCCGCCTCCACCGCCGCGAGCACGGCGCGCGAGATGGGCTGATCCATGGGGATCCGGTACCCGGGATAGCCCGCTCCCCACCGCAGGCGCACGATCTTCGGATGCGCGCGGCGGGCCGCGGCGTCGGGAGGGTCCGTGACGATCGTGTAGCCGAGCGAGCGGAGGTGCTCCTCGACCGCGCGGCGGACCCCTTCCGGCGTCTGGTCCGGGACGAGCCGAAAATCGATCGACGCCCCCGCTTCGGTCGGAATCGAGTTGGTGGCCGCCGATCCGACGTCCCCGGCGCGGATCCCGCGGATGTTGATGGCCGGGCGCTGGATCGCTTCGGCCAGCCGCTCTCCTTTTCCCTCAGTCCGAACGATCTCGAGCTCTCGCATCATCGCTTCGCCGACGTCGGGGATCTCGGCCAGGGCCCGCCGCTCTTCCGCCGAGAGCGGCCGCACGGTGTCGGAGAAGTGCGGGACCCGCGGATACCCCTCATCGTCGCGCAGGCTCGCCAGGATCGACACCAGGGCGGCGGCCGGATTGGGAGCCCAGTTTCCGTAGTGCCCGCTGTGGAGACGACGGGTCGGGCCGTAGACGGTCATCTCGACGTCCGTCACTCCGCGCGCGCCGAAGAAGACCTGCATCCGACGGCTCTGATGGACCGGCCCGTCGCACAGGAGCCACAGATCGCCGCCCAGGCGGTCGGCGTAGCGGTCCAGGACCTTCTCCAGATGAGGCGAGCCCGCTTCTTCTTCTCCTTCCAGGAAGAACTTCAGGTTGACGGTCCTCGCAAGGCCGGCCGCCTGGAGCGCGTCGAGCGCGGCCATCCAACCCACGATCGGAGCTCGATCATCGCTCGCCGAGCGGCCGTAGAGGCGCCACTCCGGATCGAGCCGGGCCCCGGACGCCGAGACGCGTTCCCAGGGAATCTCCGAGCCTCCCCCCTCGAGCGGCCTGTCTCGCAGAACCGGGCGCCACGGATCGCCGGCCCACTGCTTCGGATCGACCGGCTGGCCGTCGTAATGAGCATAGAAGATGACGGTGCGGCTGGCCCCCGGGGCTCGAAGCTCTCCCAGAACGGCCGGAGGCGCGCCTTCGACTCGCAGAAGCTCCGTCGCAACGCCGCGCTTTTCCAGAATCGCTCGAACATGCTCCGCGTTCGACTCCATGTCGGAGTCGGCGGCGGCCACGTTGGGCAGCTTCATCAAATCCGCGAGCTCCGCGACGATCGCTCCCTCGTGCGCGACGCGCCAGGCTCTGACCTGATCGCGCGAAAACCCGGCCTTCGGTTGAGACGCCGGTCCCGCAGCGCAGAGGAGAGCGGCGACGAGCGCGGCAGCGCCAAGCCGCAGCTTCATCCGCTCGACTCCCCGGCCGCGGGAGGCGCTGCCGCCGCGGAAGGATCTACCGCCGGCTCGCGCCGGCGGCCGGCGACCAGAAAGACAGCCGCCGCAGCGACCAGGACGGCAGCCGTCAGGCCGGCGACCCGATCCTCGGCTGCCGGTTGCGACACCAGCTTCCAGACCACCGGTCCGCCTGAGGCGAGCGCACCGAAGAAGACCCAGGCCGCCGCATGATCGGCCAGAAGCACCAACGCCGCGAAAAGCATCCAGGCCGCGGCCGCGAGCGCCGGGACGAACGCCGCCAGAAACTCTCCCCAGGAGTGAACACCCGTGGGCAGGAGCGCCAGAGCCAGTCCGGCGGCGGCGCCCGCTCGCCCCGCCGCGCCGCGGAAGAGCTTCTCGCGGCCGCCGAGAACGATCGCGCAGGCGGCGGTGCCTGCGGTCAGCGTAAAGAGTCCCGTCTTCCCGAGCACATCGAGCGCCGGCACGAAGCGCTCCAGCGCGGAGGGCAGCTGCGCTCCCGGATCGAAGAGCTCCGGGATCTTTCGGGCGACCACCGCCGCCGCGCGCTCGAGCCCGGCCAGCCCGGCCACGGCGATCGCGGCCCGCAGAAGCGCGTCCGGCAGCGTCCCCTTTTCCCGCAGGGCCCGCCGCCATCCGGGCCGCCCTCCCGACAGCAGCACGAACGCCACCATCACCGCGCACGTGAGCACGATCCAGAACAGGGAGAGGGAGACGGCGCCCACCACGTACCAGCGCTCCAGAGAGAACTGCGTCGGGAAGACCCGAAGGATCGCGCGCGCTCCATTTGCGGCGTAGGCCGCGGCCACGACGGCCACGGCCAGGAGACCCGGCCACAGGCGCCGCCACCCGATCCCCTGGCTCTTGACCTGCCGGATGAAGAGCACCACCGCCAGTCCCAGGAAGCTTCCGATCGCGATGACTTTCACGGCGATCAAGATCGGCTCGAAGGGACTCTGGCTCTCGTAGGCCCGGAGGAAAGACTCGGGGACGTGGATCGAGGGATAAAACGCGGCCAGCCGGCCGCCGTGGAACACCGCTGTGAGACGCGGGCGCGCCTCGCCGACGCCCGGAGCGGCAGACTCCAGGACCACCGTCGTGTCCTTGCGGCTGGGGCGATCCCTGGTCCCCACTTCCAGAACGGAGTAGGAGGCCGAGGGATATCCCAGCCGCCCGGCCGCGTCGAGAGCCCGGCGGCGCGCGGCCTCCTGGGAGGGCGGGCTCGCGACCGCCGCTTTCTC
>DATFTF010000265.1:0-2054 GCA_035262245.1 Thermoanaerobaculia bacterium | reverse complement strand
TTCGAGCTCTCTCGATACAGCTTCGAGGTCGCGGACGTCGAGCTGGCGATGGCGACTCTCGAGCGGCAGGAGGCCGAGGCGCGGCGGGCGCTGGCCGCCGGACTGGTGCTCCCCGCCTACGAGGCGGCGCTGGCCTGCTCGCATCAGTTCAACATCCTCGACGCCCGCGGCGCGGTCTCGGCGACCGACCGCGTCGGCCTGATCCGCCGTGTCCGCGATCTGGCGTGCGCGTGCGCCCGCGCCTACGTCGCGAGGAGCGAGGGGACGGAAACGCCGGAGCCGGAGCCCCAGCCGGCGGCGGTGTGAATCGGGCGTGAAACGGGAAACGGAAATCGGGAATCGGACTCCCGGCTTCGGCTTAGCTAATCCTCGAAGCTCCTCCCGACCTGAGCGTTTCGCGTTTTCCGTTTTTCGACTCCCGGCTTCGCGATGACCCGCCGCGATTTCTTGCTGGAGATCCGCACGGAGGAGATCCCGGCAGAGGCCCTTCCCTCGGCGCGGCTCGATCTGGCGCGCCTGGTGACCGCGGCGATGACGGAAGAAGGTCTGGCGCCCGAAACTTCCCAATCGCTGGCCACGCCGCGACGGCTGGTCCTCGTTTTGAGCGGCGTGCCCGAGCGGCAGCAGGACCGCTCCGTGGAGGTCGTGGGGCCCCCGGCGACCGCCGCATTCGACTCCGACGGGAAGCCCACTCGGGCGGCCGAGGGCTTCGCGGCCAAGCAGGAAGTGGAGGTCTCCGACCTCGTGGTCGTCGACTCGCCTCGCGGCAAGGCCGTCGCAGCGCGACGCATCGTCGAGGGCCGCCCGGCTCCGGGGGTTCTCGCGGAAGTGATTGCCCGCGCCGTTGCCGCGATGACCTTTCCCAAAACCATGCGGTGGGGCGACGGCGACTACGTGTTCGTCCGCCCGATCCGCGGCGTTCTGGCGATCTTCGGCGGAGAGCACGTTCCGATGGAGGTCCTTTCGGTCCGGTCGGGCCGCACCACCATGGGGCATCGGCTGCTATCCGACAGCGAGTTCGCCGTGGAAGGGCCGGAAGACTATCTGCGCAAGATGCGCGCCGCCTTCGTCGAGCCCCACCCCGAGGCCCGCCGCACCACGATCCTGGAAGAGGCCCGGCGCCTGGCGGGCGAGGTCGGGGGGACGATCGAGTCGGACGCGGACCTGGCCACGCTGCTCGCCGACATGGTGGAGTGGCCCGGCGTCGTGCGGGGAGCGTTCGCTCCCGAGTTTCTAGATCTCCCCGAGGAGATCGTGACGACGGCCATGCGGACCCATCAGAAGTATCTCCCGGTGCGGGGAAAGGGGGGACTCCTTCCGCACTTCGTGGCGGTCATGGACAACCGGGACGACCGGAAGGGTCTGATCGCCAAGGGCAACGAGTGGGTCTTGAACGCGCGGCTGGCCGACGCGCGCTTCTTCTTCAACGAGGACCGCAAGCAGCCGCTCGAGGGGCGCCTCTCGGAGCTTTCCCACCTGTCCTTTCAGGACCGCCTGGGCGACTACCGGCAGAAATCGGCCCGTCTGCAGGATCTGGCCGAGACGATCGCGCATGTGGTGGGGCGACCCGATCTGGTCGAAATGGTCCTGACGGCGGCGCGCCTTTCCAAGACCGATCTGGCGACGCGGATGGTCAAGGAGTTCACCGACCTCCAGGGAGTGGTTGGCGGAATCTACTCGCGACTGGAGGGCTACCCCGAGGGGATCTGGAAAGCGATTTACGATCACTACCGGCCAGCCTCGGCGGGCGACGACCCGCCCCGCGAAGCGTCGGGGGCGATCCTCTCCCTGGCCGACCGGTTCGACAGCCTCGTCGGCCTCTTCTCCATCGGCCTCGCGCCGACCGGCTCGAAAGATCCTTATGGCCTGCGACGCGCGGCTTACGGCGCCATCTCCATCATCACCGCGCGCCGCTGGCGCCTGGACTGGCGGCCGGTGATTCGCAAGGCGCTGGCGCTGTACCCGGCGGGGGTGGCGACCGTTCCCGCGGAGAAGGTGCTCGAGGAGCTGGAGTCCTTCTTCCGGGAGCGCCTGCGCAATCTGCTCGAGCGCCG
>DATFTF010000264.1:0-3314 GCA_035262245.1 Thermoanaerobaculia bacterium | reverse complement strand
GAAGCCGGCCGGGTCGCCGATCTTCCCGAGCGACCAGATCGCGTAGAGCCGCGTGTCGGGGTCCGGGTCCTGCGCGGCCGTGAGCAGCGCCGGCACCGCCTCCTTCTCGCCCAGTCGCCCCAGGACGAGCACGAGGTAGCGGCGCACGAGGACGTCGTCCGGCCGCTTGGGGGTGAGGGTCTCGAAGATGCGCAGGGTCTCCGCCGTCAGCGACACGCGCTCCTCGGGCGGGAGGTTGCCGAGCGAGCGCGAGAGCTCGAACGCCGCCTGCCAGCGCCGGTTGGCCGCGCCGCCGCGCACCTCCTGGAGGTAGTCGCGCGGGGTGCGCCGCTCGAACGTCATGAGGTTGAAGACGAGGAAGATCCCGACCGCCCCGAGGACGACCAGCAGCGGGAGCAGGAAGAACCGCGCGATCAGCCGGCCTGCGCCGCGGGGTTCCTCCGTGAATTCTTCGTCTTCGGGAAGACGCGGCAAATCGCTCACAGGGCCGGCAGATACCTCTTCGCCTGCGTGATCGGGTTGGGCACGAAGATCGCGTCCTTCTCGCAGACCGTCTCGCAGAGGCGGCAGGAGACGCACGGGCCGGCGTCGACCTCGGCGATCTTGTGGAAGGTCTCGTGGAGCGGGTCGTCGATCAGGTAGATGCAGTCGAAGGGACAGATGTCGATGCAGAACTCGCAGCCCGTGCAGAGGTCCCGGTCCACGATCGCCTTGGGAATGTCCTTGGGCCGCATCTTCTCGACCAGCTCGCCCTTCTGGTCCTGAATGCAGGAGACCGGGCAGTACCGCGCGCAGACCGAACAGTCGATGCAGCGGTCCGCGTGGATGACGTACTTCTCCCCCTTATCGCCGGTGATCGTGTGGGTGGGGCATTTGATCTCGCAAACCCCACAGGCGATGCAGGTTTCGGTGATGAAATGAGGCATACGCTTGTGAAAAATAGCACAAGCTCCGCGCCTTCCCAAGCGCCTCGGGAACTTTCCGCATACGATTTCGTTAGGAATGAGCATGAAGGAGACCCGCGCCGTCGTTCTGGGGGTCCTCATCGTCGTCGTCGTGGCGATCGCGGTGGCGGTTTGGCGCCGTCCGGCGCATGAGTTCAAGCGCGTCCGCGGGTACCACGTCGAGATCCAGAAGACCGAGAACGGTTCGAGCAAGCACCTCTCCTTCACCGTTCCGATGACGCTCGTGGCGCGCGTCGCCACCATGGTCCCATTCACCGATCTGGGCAGCGATATCCGCAACGACTGGGGCAACGGAGACGTCACGCCCCGAGACATCCTCGACGCTGCGGACCGCAGCTCTCCCGGAAAGCCCGCCGAGATCACACGCGACCACCTGCGTCTCCAGGTCAGCACGGAAGGAAACGCGATCGAGATCCAGATCCGGGATGACTGGGACCGCAACGTCCGTGTCCGCGTCCCACGTGCGCTGGTAGAGAGCCTCTCCGGGCAGAAGAGGCTTTCACCCCGCGACATCCTGCAGAAGCTCGACGAGATGGGACCGGGCGACGTCGTGGTGATCAAGGACCGCGACGACCAGGTGACGATCACGGCGCAGGCAAGATAGCTATCAGCTATCAGCTATCAGCTATTAGCGTTCAGCCAGAAGGGCGGCCGCGCGCGAATCGGCTGACAGCTGAAGGCTGAGAGCTGAAAGCTCTGCCGGAATCCTCTCTCCCATCGCCGAGATATGCTCGACGGGTGAGTAACCGGCTCGCGGCGGAAAGCAGCCCCTACCTCCTCCAGCACAAGGACAACCCGGTCGACTGGTATCCCTGGGGCGAGCCGGCGTTCGCGCGGGCTCGCGAAGAAGACCGCCCGATCTTTCTCTCCATCGGCTACTCCACGTGCCATTGGTGTCACGTCATGGAGCGCGAGTCCTTCGAGAACGAGTCGGTCGCCGCTTTCTTGAACGAGCACTTCGTCTCCATCAAGGTCGACCGCGAGGAGAGGCCGGACGTCGACGACATCTACATGACCGCGGTCCAGGCGATGACCGGCAGCGGGGGCTGGCCGCTCTCCGTCTTCCTGACGGCCGACCGCAAGCCGTTCTACGGCGGCACCTATTTCCCGCCCGAGGACCGCTACGGGCGCCCCGGCTTTCGGACGCTGCTCGCAGCGGTCGTTGAGGGGTGGAAGGCACGGCGCCAGGACCTGATCACCTCGGCCGACGAGCTGCTCGCCCACGTGAGGACGACGATCGAAGGACTTCCCGGCGGAACACGGGTGGCCACGGCGCCCCTGGAGGCCGCGGCCGCGGCCCTTCGGGAGCGCTTCGATCGCACCCACGGCGGATTCGGGACGGCGCCGAAATTCCCCCCCTCCATGCAGCTGGAGCTGCTCCTCCGCTGCTGGCTGCGCACCAGAGAGGCGCCGCTCGCCCACATGGCGGAGAAGACCCTGGAGAAGATGGCTGCCGGAGGCCTCTTCGATCACGTGGGAGGGGGTTTCCACCGGTACTCGGTCGACGAGCGCTGGCTGATCCCTCATTTCGAGAAGATGCTCTACGACAACGCGATGCTGGCGCGGGTTTACCTCCTCGCCGGCCGCGCCTTCCAGCGTCCCGATTTCGATCAGGTGGCCCGCGACACACTGGACTACCTGCTCGCCGAGATGACGCCTCCGGGCGGGGGATTCTGCGCGGCCCAGGACGCGGACTCCGGAGGGGAAGAGGGGACCTTCTACGTCTGGAATCCCGAGACGCTGGCAGAGGCGGTCGGCGGACCGGCTGCTCCGATCGTGGCTGCCCGCTACGGCGTCGACACGCGCGGCAATTTCGAAGGCGGAGAGACGGTCCTCTCGATCGTCGCCGGCCTGCCAGACCTCTCCCGCGAATTCGGGAAATCGCAAGAAGAGATCTCCGCGATCCTGGCCCGCGCTCGCATAGCCATGCGCGAGAAGCGCAGCCGGCGCGTCGCTCCCGCCACCGACGACAAGCTCCTGACCGACTGGACCGGCCTGGCGATCTCCGCGTTCGCTCTGGCCGCACGCCTCCTCAAAGACGCTCGCTACGAAGGCGCCGCCCGGGAGGCAGCGGATCGCGTCCTCACCCATTGTGTCCGGGAGAGAACGCTCCTGCACCGCCAGCGGGGTGCCCGAGCCGGCATTCCGGGATTCGCCTCGGATTACGCCAACATGATCGAGGCGGTCCTCGATCTCTACGAGGCCACATTCCAGGCGCGGTATTTCCGCGCCGCGCTCGAGCTTCAAGCCTGCCTCGACGAAAAGTTCGGCGATCCGCGGGGAGGCTATTTCTTCACCGGGGCGGAGGGCCGCGATCTTCCTCTGCGCCCTCGCGAGACACTCGACACG
>DATFTF010000263.1:0-3455 GCA_035262245.1 Thermoanaerobaculia bacterium | reverse complement strand
TCGGTCGTGCGTCCACGCCGCAGCGTCAGCTGAGTCAGGAGAGCTTCTCCGCGGGACTCGGCGGAGAGCTGCCGGGTCAATTCCTCCCAGATCTCCGGCGGCGGCTCGAGGGGGACATCGGCGACGTTGGGCGACGACCGGCCCAGCGGCCACCGCGGCGGAGGGGAAGGCCTCACGCGGGTGTGGGCGGCCTGCGCGATGGCGCGCCGGAGCCCTTCCGCGTCCGAGCCGCTGGCGAAGTGAGACGCCCCCTCTTCCCACCAGCGGGCCGCCCATCCCTCTTCCCGCCGGAGGGATTCGCTGCGCCGGGTTGGCGTCGTGACGCTTTCGCGCGATTGGCCCCACTTGCGGTAGAGCTCCCAATCGCTGCCGGCCCGGCCCGCCAGCTCCTCGCGGCAGGCGCGAGTCAGGGCCTCTCCTGGATCCGCGTCGGCCGCGCGGGAGATCATGTGAGAGAGCGCACGGCGAGGCGGCGCACCAGAACGTCCGGAGCCGCGCCTTGAACCGGAACGATCTGACCGCTCCGGGCGCAGAAACCGAGAGCGCGATAGACGTGCACGTCGCGCCCCAGGCCTCCGTCGATCGCCTTCAAGGCGGAGAGAATGTCGCCGGCCAGAAGACCGGGTCCGCACTCGTCGGCCAGGCGGCCCCGACGGACGCGCCGGGCCCGCGGAAACTTGAGGCGAAATCGCCCGCTGGCGAGCTCGATCGATCCTCCGTCCAGCTCCTCGATCCACAGGCCGGAGGAGAGGCGCCGCGCCATCTCGTCGGTCGTGGCATGGCCGGAGGCGACCACCACATTGGCGCCGCGGGGGAGGGGGAGGTCGCCCGGCCCGGCCCGCCGGGCGTGCCCGTTGGAGGGGGGACGCGCGCCGTGCGCGCGGTCCGTCAGGCGGCCGGCCACGCGGCCGCCGTCCAAGAGCTTGACTCCCCGTGGCCGCGTTCCCTCGTCGTCGCGCTCGTATCCGCCAAAGAGGTCGAGCCGCAGCGGGTCATCGCGGACATCCAGCTCCGGAACCGACACGCGGGCCTGCTCGAGGCCGGAGAGGGGCGACTCCTGCCCCGCCTCCAGAGGATGCGAGAGAATCTCGTGGAAGAAAAGGGCCGCGCAGCCGCCGGCGAGAACCACGGCGGTCTCCCCGTCGCCGCAGGGCGCGGGCGCATCGCGCGGCTGCTGGGCCCGGTGGAGCGCGGCGCGAACCTCCTCGCCGGTCGACTCCGCGTCGGGGGCGTGAAAGTTGAACGCCCGGACCTCGTCGCCCCGCCGCGAGGCGGCGATCAACGTTCCCTCGATCGAGAAGAGCCGCCTCAGGGAGGCGGCCGCCGGCGCCCGCGCCGGGATCACCCGCCGCGCCGTTTCGGTCAGGGACCAGCGCAGGCGATGGCGCGGAGCGATCCGGGCGAGCAGGGCGGGGAGGCGCTTGTTCCAGCGCTCCACCTCGAGGTCGCCCGGCTCCTCATTCTCGTCGCCGCGATCCGGCTTGACCGGCAAGGGAGGCCGTCCGAGCGCGCGCTGGAGAGACCGCACCGCTTCGCGGGCCCCGCTCTCCGAAGCGCTCGAGACGAAGGCGAGGCTCTCGCGCCCCGCCGAGGCCAGCCGCGCCGAGAGCCCCTCCTCGTCCTGGGCTCGCACGGCAACCACCTCACCGTCGGAGAGCTCCGTGACGACCGATCGCCGGGTCTCCACGAACAGGTCGGCGATGTCCTCGGGGCGCTTGACCAGGGAGTCGATCCACCCCGCGACGCGTTCGACGTCGAATTCCATGGAACTGCGATTATCTCCGGGCGTGAGTCGTGAGGCAGGGGAGCAAATCCCCGTCTGGGCTCCGGGTCTGGAAACGTTGCAGCGCCGGTCGCGCAGCGACCGCCTGCGCTGCGAGCCACGTGTAATACGATTCTCTCCACCATGAGCCTGGCGGACCGACGCAAGGAGTTCATCGCTTTGCGCACGGCCCGCGGCCTCGCCTCTCGCGACCTGTTCGAGGAGCGCGCCCCCGGAGCGCTCAAGGAAGCCGTGCTCGCCGCGCTGGCGGAGGAGATCGAGAAGGAGCGGGCCTTGGACGACGAAGCCCGGCGCATGATGGAGGCAGCGCGGGGCGAGATCGCCTCCGGCAAGGTGGACGGCCAGGAGCTCTTCCGCCGGATTCGCCGCAAGCTCGCCGAGCAGCGGGGCATCGTGCTCTAGCTCTCAGCCGTCAGCTTTCAGCCATCAGCCGAGCGCTCCATACCGGAAAAGCTGAGAGCTGAGAGCTGAGAGCTGAGAGCTGATAGCTGAGAGCTGATAGCTGATAGCTGATAGCTGATAGCTTTTTCTCAATGACTCTCGACAAGAAGATCGCCGACCTGGAGGCTCTGCGCGACCGGCGTCTGGAAGGGGGCGGAGCGGAGCGGATCGAGCGCCAGCACGCCGAAGGGAAGCTCACGGCGCACGAGCGCGTCGAGCTGCTTCTCGACCCGGGCTCCTTCTTCGAGCTCGATCCCTTCGTGAGCCACCGCTGCCGGGACTTCGGGATGGACAAGAACCAGGTGCCCGGCGACGGGGTGGTCTGCGGAGCCGGGCGCATCGACGGACGGCCGGTCTACGTCTTTGCTCAGGACTTCACCGTCTTCGGCGGCTCTCTGTCGGAGTCCAACGCCGACAAGATCTGCAAGGTGATGGACCTGGCGGTCCAGGACGGAGCTCCGATCATCGGACTGAACGACTCAGGCGGTGCGCGCATCCAGGAAGGGGTCGTTTCCCTGGCCGGCTACTCCAAGGTCTTTCTGCGCAACACGCGGGCCTCCGGCGTGGTTCCGCAGATCTCCGCCATTCTCGGGCCCTGCGCCGGCGGCGCGGTCTATTCGCCGGCCATCACCGATTTCGTCTTCATGACCGAGAAGACCTCGTACCTTTTCGTCACCGGGCCGGATGTCATCAAGACGGTCACACACGAAGAGGTGACCAAGGAGCAGCTCGGGGGCGCGCGCACGCACTCCACGGTCTCCGGGGTCGCGCACTTCGTCCGCAGGAACGACGAGGCGGTGCTGGCGGGGATCCGCGACCTGCTTTCGTTCATCCCTTCCAACAACCTCGACGACCCTCCGCGCCGAGAGGCCCGGGAGCCCCGCACGCCGGCCGGCGATCTCGATGCCTTCATTCCCGAAGAGCCCAACAAGCCGTACGACATGGGAGAGCTGGTGCGCTCGATCGCCGACGACTCGGTCTTCCTGGAAGTGCATTCCGGGTTCGCGCGCAACATCCTGGTCGGCTTCATCCGTCTGGCGGGAAGGTCCATTGGCGTGGTGGCCAACCAGCCTCTGCACTTGGCCGGCGTTCTGGACATCGACGCGTCGGTGAAGGCAGCGCGCTTCGTTCGGTTCTGCGACGCCTTCAACGTTCCGCTCCTGGTGTTCGAGGACGTGCCCGGTTTCCTTCCCGGCACGCAACAGGAATACGGCGGGATCATTCGCCAGGG
>DATFTF010000262.1:0-8455 GCA_035262245.1 Thermoanaerobaculia bacterium | reverse complement strand
ATCCGCTTCGCGCACGAGATGAGAAACGACGAGACGGGCGAAATGGCCGCCCGGACAGTGCTCGTCGCGGTGCATCTCGATCTCGCGATACGCAAGGCGCGAGCGCTGCCGGACGATGTGCGCGGCCGGGCCCGGGCGCTGATCCGGGAAGAGCCGGAGAGATCGCCGAGGTAGACTTGAGAGAATTCCTCGTCCGGTCGGGATGCACGCGTCTCGACGCAGGCATCTCCGACTACGTAAACGTGAGCGCGAGTCAGTCGAGTTCGAGTCGACCCTGCGGAGGAGGCTTGCGCCTACGTTCGACGCTCATCCTCGCTGCATCCGGTCTCATCGTGGCGATGGGCTCCGTGGAGGGGCAATTGCCTGTCGGAACGACGGTCCCGGTAGGCCGAAGGCCGGTTCGCGCGGCCGTTTCCGCGGACGGCCGCTACGGGTACGTCCCGGTGCAAGGGGCAGATAGGGTTGCCATCATCGATCTCCCGGCGGGCACACTCGCTGGAGCGCTCTCCGTACCCTACTTGCCGGAAGACATCGCGGCGAGCCCGGACGGCAAGTTTCTGTTCGTCACGAGCATGGCGACGCCGACCGGATTCGCATTTCCGCCGGACGACTGCTCCACAATCGTGGTGCCGTCGACGACAGGCAAACTCACGGCGATCGACACGACCAGTCAAACGATCGCTTTCGAAGTTCCCGTCACCAGCGACATACCCAAGGTTTGTCGTATTACCCGCCGCGGCGACCGCGCCTTTGTCTTGACGTTCTCAACCGTAGAGACTCTCGATCTGGCCACGCGAGCGACGGTTGACGTTCATTCGTTGGGGAGCCCTACCGTGCGGGACGCGGTCCTGCACCCCGACGATCGGAGGCTGTACATCGTCGGGACGGGCGCCTCCCCGCCCGATCTGGCGATCCTCGATGGAGCGACTGGGATCCTCAGCAACTTCTCGTTTGCGGCCCAGGGCTACGGCAGCTTTTTCGGCGGTCGCCCGACGCTGGACCCGTCGGGCCGTTATCTCTTTTTCAACGGGATGTTGCTGTCGAACTTGAGCCGTGCCACTCTCGTGTTCGATACGCTGCTCGAAGAGCTCCGCGGCGCGATCCCGGGAGGCTTCGGCGGGATCGTCTTCTCGGCAGACGGCGCAAAGGTCTATTTGTTTTCACCGGAATTCGCTTTCCCCCAGGGCGTTGTCGCCCGGGTCGCGGACCTCGCGGTGGTTGGAACGCTGCCGGTCGGAGGGTACCCGGCTGTGCTCTCGGGCGACAGAACGAAGGCGTTCCTTTCTCAAACGGCAGCTACGTTTGGGTACTTGATCATGGTCGGTGATCAGTTCAAGTTCTTGTACGATTTGACGGTCGTCGACCTCGACTCGACCTCGTTCGTCCGACAGGATCTCGCTCCCGACCTCATCCAGTGCAGCGCGGCCCGGGAGATCGCTCTCTCTCCCGATGGGCAGGCGTTGGTCGTGACCAATCCCGCGCTGGACAGCGTGACGGTCTTCCAGTTCCACGAACCTCCGGTTGGTTCTTCGTTCTATTCCGTTCCGCCGTGCCGACTGCTGGACACCCGGTATCCGACGTTTGGAGTCCCAAACCGGCTGGGTGGTCCGGCCCTGTCGGGCGGAACGACTCGATCGTTCCCGGTCAGCGGATTTTGTGGAATCCCCACCACAGCGCGCGCCGTTTCGGCGAATGTCACGGTGACGGAGCCGTCGGACGCCGGGCACCTCGCGCTGGATGCCGACGCTGGATCCGCTTCCTCGACCTCGACGATCAACTACCGAGCCGGACAGACACGCGCGAACAATGCCACCCTTCGCCTGGGCCCGCTCGGCACGGTCACAGCGTCCTGCATACAACCCTCGGGAATCGTCCACCTTATCCTGGACGTCAGCGGCTACTGGCAGTAACGACACCGTCGCCTGCGCTTCGGGAGAAGGTCTGCGCCTCCGGCGCACCGGCGCTTGGCTCGCCCAAAGGGGCTCGACCAAGCGCCTGACCTTTTGCCTGCGCTCCGGCTCCCCGCGGCGCGCGACGTCCTCCCTTACTGCGGGAGCTTCGCGCGCCGCGGACCGGGGCTAAGGCTCGGTGGTGCCTTCGCGGCGCGACAAAGTTTCGCGGACTGGATCCGCGAAACGACTTGCGCCGCGGGAGCCGGAGCGGAGTTCGTCGATCAGGCGGGCCGTCGAGGCCGCATCCGGCCGAGCGGACCGCCGGTGCGCCCAACGGGCGCAGATTCGACGAACTCCGCGCAGGCGACGTTTACGGCATCCGCCAGCTCTGGAGCACGCGCATGTAGTTGGCGCGTTCGAGAGCTGAGGCGTTTCCGCTCTTGACCAGGCTCATGCTGCCCTGCATCTGCCGCAGCGACTCGTATCCGTGCTCCTCCATCCACGCCTCCATCTCCTCGCGGACGGTGGTCAGATGCTGCGGGCCGCGCTTCAAGAGGGCGCAGACCATCTGGACGGCGTGGGCCCCGGCCATCACCGCTTTGATCGCGTCCATGGCGGTGTGCACGCCGCCGGTGACGGCGAGCGAGGCATCGATGCGGCCGGAGAGGATGGCCAGCCACCGCAGCCGCAGGAGGAGCTCGGCGGAGGTCGAGAAGCGCAGGGTCGGCATGACGTCCAGGGCCTCGACGTCGATATCCGGCTGGTAGAAGCGGTTGAAGATGACCAGTCCGTCCGCTCCGACCTGGTCGAGCCGTCGGGCGAAGTTGGCGAAAGAGGAGAAGAAGGGGGAGAGCTTGACGGCCACCGGAATGGAGACCGATCCCTTGACCGCTTCGACCGTCTCCAGCGTGCGCCGCTCGACGTCCTCCCCGGTCTCCAGGATCTCGGTGGCCAGGTAGTAGACGTTCAGCTCCAGGGCGTGGGCGCCGGCCTGCTCGATCAGCCGCGCATACTCGATCCAGGAGTGCGGCGTCGTTCCGTTCAAGGAGGCGATGACCGGGACGGCGACGGCGGACCGGATGCGCTGGATCTGCTCAAGATACTCGTCGGGACCGAGCGCGAAGATGCCCGGATCGGGAAGGTAGGTGGCAGCCTCCGAATGCGATTGGGCATTGCTCTCAAAGAGAAAGGCCTCGTGCTGCTCCACCAGGATCTGTTCCTCGAAAAGAGAGTGCATGACGATCGCCGCTGATCCCGCGTCCTCCAGTCGCCGGACCATGCCGAGGTCGTCGACCAGGGGCGAGGCCCCGGGCATCAAGGGATGCGGCAGCTCGAGCCCGAGATATGTCGTGGTCAGGTCCATCGCGTCAGGCCTTCGGCTCGGGCGCCGTCTCCACGGCCGGCGGCGGCGCCGGCGTCATGCCGGCCAGCTGCTGGTACTGGCGGAATCGGCGGTCGGTCTCGCGCTGAGCGGCGACGGTCAATTGCCTGGCCCGGTCCTTCCCCAGCCGTTCGACCATCCGGAAGCGGTTCTCGTTCTTCATGAACTGCTCGACCCGGATCTTGGGCGGGGCGGAGTCGAGCTGGAAGGGAGCCTGACCCTCTTCGGCGCGCCGCGGGTCGAACCGGTAGAGCGGCCACACCCCGCTGTCGACGGCGAGCTTCTGCTGCTCGCACCCCATCGCCATGTCGTAGCCGTGGGCGATGCAGTGGCTGTAGGCGATGATGAGCGACGGGCCCGGATGGGCCTCCGCCTCCAGGAACGCCTTGACCGTCTGGTGGTCCTTGGCCCCGAAGGCGATGCGGGCCACGTAGACGTGTCCGTAGCTCATGGCGATCAAGCCCAGGTCCTTCTTTCCGGTCTCCTTGCCGGCCGCGGCGAACTTGGCCGCCGCGCCGAGGGGAGTGGCCTTGGACTGCTGGCCGCCGGTATTGGAATAGACCTCCGTGTCGAGCACCAGGATGTTGACGTCCCGGCCGGAGGCGAGGACGTGGTCGAGCCCGCCGAAGCCGATGTCGTAGGCCCATCCGTCGCCCCCCACGATCCACACGTTCTTGCGCACCAGATAGTCCGCGGCGAGCAGGAGGCGCCGCGCGTCGGCGTCCGGCCGCCCTTCGAGGAGCTTCTTCAGATCGAGGACGCGGGCGCGCTGCGCCGCGATTCCCGTTTCGTGGGACTGGTCGGCGGCCAGAAGGCCGTCCACGAGCTCCGCGGGAAGACCGGAGGCCAGGCGGGCGAGCAGGTCGCGCGCGGCGTCCCGATGACTGTCGACCGCCAGACGCATGCCCAGGCCGAACTCCGCGTTGTCCTCGAAGAGAGAGTTGGACCAGGCCGGTCCCCGCCCTTCGCGGTTGGCGGCGTAGGGCGTGGTGGGAAGATTGCCGCCATAGATCGAGCTGCATCCCGTGGCGTTGGCGATGAGCGCGCGGTCGCCGAAGAGCTGGGTCAGGAGCTTGATGTAAGGCGTCTCGCCGCAGCCGGCGCAGGCGCCGGAATACTCGAAGAGAGGCTGGAAGAACTGCGTCGACTTGACGTCGAGGACCCGCGGTTTCGTGCGATCCGGCTCGGGCAGGTCGAGGAAGAAAGAGTAGTTCTCGCGCTCGGCCTCGCGCAGCGGCGCCTGCGGGGCCATGTTGATGGCCTTGTGCTTGGGGTTGGACTTGTCCTTGGCCGGGCAGAACTGGACGCAAAGGGTGCAGCCAGTGCAGTCCTCCGGCGCCACCTGCACGGTGTACTTGTGGCCGGCGTAGTCGGCGGCGCGGAAGTCGCTCGATTTGAAAGTCGGCGGCGCGGCGCTCAAGTGCGAGGGCTCGTACACCTTGACGCGGATCGCGGCGTGAGGACAGACCAGCGCGCACTTGTTGCATTGGATGCAGAGAGGCTCCTCCCAGACCGGGATCTCCGCCGCGATGTTGCGCTTTTCCCACCGGCTGGTCCCGACCGGCCAGGTTCCGTCGACCGGGAAGGCGGAGACCGGGAGGCGGTCGCCATGATTGGCCAGCATCACCGCCGTGACCCGCTGGACGAAGTCCGGGGCCTCGGCCGCGACGATCGGCGGGCGCGCGAACCGCGAGCTGACCGACGCAGGAAGCGGTACGGTCTTCAACTCGGCCAGCGTCCGGTCGACGGCCTCGAAGTTTCGCCGCAGGACCTCGCCCCCCTTCTTCCCGTAGGTTTCCTCGATCGCCTCCTTGATCTTCGCGATCGCTGTCTCCACCGGGAGAACGCCGGCGATGGCGAAGAAGCAGGTCTGCATGATCGTGTTGATGCGTCCCTTCATGCCGGTTTCCCGCGACAGCCGGTAAGCATCGATGACGTGGAGGCGGATGCCCTTGGCGAGAATCTCCTCCTGGACCTCGCGCGGGAGGCGGTCCCAGATCTCGCCGGGCCCGTAAGGAGCGTTGACCAGAAAGTCGGCTCCCGGACGCGCCGCTTCGAGCATGTCGTAACGGTTGAAGAACTCGAACTGGTGGCAGGCCACGAAGCTCGCCTTTCGCACCAGGTAGGAGGAGCGGATGGGGCCGGGTCCGAAACGCAGGTGGGAGATGGTCACCGCGCCGGACTTCTTGGAGTCGTAGACGAAATAGCCCTGGGCCTGGTGCTCGGTCTCTTCGCCGATGATCTTGATGGTGTTCTTGTTGGCGCCCACCGTCCCATCCGAGCCGAGGCCGTAGAAGACCGCGCGCACCATGGCGTCCGGCTCGATGTCGAAGTCCGGCTCCGCCGGAAGAGACGTTCCGGTCACGTCGTCGACGATCCCGACGGTGAAGTGGTTCCTGGGCCGCGCGTGGGTGAACTCGCGGAAGACGGCCTGGACCATGGACGGATCGAACTCCTTGGAGGAGAGGCCGTAGCGGCCTCCCACGACGCGGGGCAGAGCCTCGATCCTTCCCTCGGCCATCGCCTCGGCGAGGGCGGTCACGACATCCTGATAGAGAGGCTCGCCGGCCGCGCCGGGCTCCTTGGTGCGATCGAGCACGGCGATGGCGCGCGCCGAGGGGGGCAGGGCGGCGACGAAAGCCTCCGCGTCGAAAGGCCGGTAGAGGCGGACCTTGAGCAGGCCGACCTTCTCTCCCCGGGCGAGCAGCCAGTTCACGGTTTCGTGCGCGACCTCGGCCCCGGAGCCCATGAGAACGACCACGCGCTCGGCCTGCGGATGCCCGACGTAGTCGAACAGGGAGTAGGCGCGCCCGGTGAGTTTCTCGAACCGCCGCAGGATCTCGGCGACGATCCCCGGCGCAGCCAGGTAGAAGGGGTTGCAGGCTTCGCGGGCCTGAAAGAAGACGTCGGGATTCTGGGCCGTGCCGCGCAGGACGGGGCGATCGGGGGTGAGCGCTCTCTCCCGGTGCGCGGCCACCTGCTCGTCGTCGATCAAGACCCGGAGGTCGTCGTCGGAGAGCTCCGCGATCTTGCCGATCTCGTGAGAGGTGCGAAAGCCGTCGAAGAAGTGGAGAAAGGGGATGCGCGTCGCGAGCGTGGCCGCGTGCGCGATTGCGGCGAAATCGTGGGCCTCCTGGACCGAGCCCGAGGCCATCAGGGCGAGGCCCGTCTGCCGGCAGGCCATGACGTCGGAGTGATCGCCGAAGATCGACAGGGCGTGTGTGGCCACGGTTCGCGCGGCCACGTGGAGGCAGAAGGGTGTGAGCTCGCCGGCGATCTTGTAGAGGTTCGGGATCATCAGGAGGAGTCCCTGCGACGCGGTGAAGGTCGTGGAGAGCGCGCCGGCCTGGAGGGCTCCGTGGACGGCGCCGGCAGCGCCGGCTTCCGACTGCATTTCGACCACACGCGGGACCGATCCCCAGATGTTGGTTCGGCCTTGAGACGACCACTCGTCGGCCAGCTCGCCCATCGTCGAGGAGGGAGTGATGGGGTAGATGGCGATGACTTCGCTCAACCGGTGGGCGACCGAAGCGGCCGCTTCGTTCCCGTCCAGCGTCACCTTGCGTGTCTGTGGCATGGCGGACACCTTAGGGCCCGGCCGAGAAGCCGGTAATGATGCATCTGCATCAATCGGCTGGCGCAGCGCCGCTCGGAGCGATCTCCCGGACTCGAGAGGGCCGGATGCTTGAGGAATTGGAAAGACGCGTTGCCTCGAGACGTCGGTCATCGCGCGCGAGGACGGTTCCGACCAGCGTGATGCACTTGCATCATGGACGACCTTCCTGGGTCTGTTAATTCTGACGCAGGCAAAATGACCGCCGGCAGCGGCGCCGGCTCCGAGGAGTCTCCATGAAAATTCTGGTAGCGACCGACGGTTCCCGAGGAAGCGCGGCGGCCTTGAGCTTTGCGGCGCGGCTCGCGAACAACGACGCCGGGGAGCTGATCGTCCTGACCGTCGACCCGGGAAACGGCATTCCGCCGGAAGCCGCGAGTCCGGCGCGCGGCAAGAATGATCCGGCCCTCGTCCGCCCCGAGGCTCGCCGGGCTCTCGACGCCGCGGCTCGAGAGATCAAGCGGCATCACGCCAGGGCGCAATTTCAGCTGGTGACGGCGCGGCGGCGGGACGAAATCCCGGAGGCCATCGCGCGGGAGGCCGACCGCATCAAGGCCGATCTCGTCGTCGTGGGAAGCGAGGGGCGGGACACGTTGAATGAATGGGTCGTCGGCGGTGTGGCCTTGCGGCTGATTTACGTGGCCCGGCGTCCGGTCACCGTGGTGCGCCCGCCGCGCCGCCGCAAAGCCGTCTAGGGCCGTCGCTTGCCGACGGCGCGATAATAAGCTCACCGTGGTGCACAGTTCGGAAGCGCTCGATCGCATTTCCCGGAGCGGCGAGGCCGTCTTCGCGATCGATTCCGCCGATCGCATCATCCTTTGGAACAAGCGGTGCGAGGAGCTTCTCGGACGCCCGGCCAAGAGCGTTTTGGGGAAGCGTTGCTACGAGGTCATGGGCGGGAGAGACCACAACGGCAACGTCTACTGCTATCGAAATTGCCCGGTCGCCTTCCAGGCCCGCGAGCGGCCCAAGGACCCGGTCAACCGCTTCCAGCTCTCGGTAGAAGGGCCTCGGGGAGGCCGCAAGTGGATCGACGTCTCGCTCTTCGCCATTCCGTCTTACCATCCGGCGCTCTCGACCGTGGTCCACGTCCTGCGCGAGGGGAAGCAGAAGGAGACGGCGCTCGAGCAGGCGCTGGCGCAGGAAGCCCATTCCCGGGAACCGCTCTGGCCGATGATGACCAGCGACGGAAAGCCCGTCGACCTGACCCAACGCGAGAAAGAGATCCTGCGCGCGATGGCCGAGGGTCTCTCGACCTCCGCGATCGCCAAGCGGCTCTTCATCTCACCGGTGACGGTCCGCAATCACATTCAGAACATCCTCCACAAGTTGAATGTCCACACCAAGCTCTCGGCGGTTGTCTTCGCCTATCAGCACGAATTGATCTGAAGAGCGCGGGATTCGGGATGTGGATGGGGGATAGGTCTCTGGGCGGAAGTTATCGCCGGTCAAGTACTTAGCCGATAAGACCCCCTCGGCGGTCTGATGCGTCCGCATCAGGAATGATGCATTTGCATCATTACCCGTGCCGCTCCGCTGCTCAAGCATTGGGTCGGAGGTTGCGATGAG
>DATFTF010000261.1:0-9658 GCA_035262245.1 Thermoanaerobaculia bacterium | reverse complement strand
AAGCCGACCAACGCGATCTACGGCTTCATCAACATGATGCGCAAGATGTTGCGAGAGCACACGCCAGAGCTATTGGCCGTCGCCTGGGACGGGCCAGAGAGGACCCAGCGCCACGAAGCCTATGCCGGCTACAAGGCCAACCGCGCGCCGATGCAGGACGACCTGGCGACACAGCTTCCCGACATCCGCCGCGTTCTCGCCGCCTACCGCATTCCGATTTTGGAGCTTCCCGGTTACGAGGCGGACGACGTCATCGGCACGCTCGCCGTCCGGGCGTCCAAGGAAGGCTACGACGTGGTGATCGTCACCGCCGACAAGGACATGCTGCAGTTGGTGCGTCCCGGAGTTCGGGTCTTTCATACCGGGCGAGAGATTTTCCTGGACGACGCCGGGGTCAAGGAGTTCTTCGGAGTCGTGCCGTCGCAGGTCACCGACGTGCTCGCTCTCATGGGCGACAGCGTCGACAACGTGCCGGGAGTGCCGGGCGTCGGGCAGGTCACCGCCAAGAAATGGATCGCGACGTACGGGAACCTCGCCGCTCTCCTGGACAGGGCCGCTGAGATCAAGGGGAAGGTGGGCGAAAGCCTGCGCGCGCACCGGGAAGACGCGGTCCTGTCGCGAAAGCTGGTCGAGATCCCGACGGATCTGCCGATTCCGTTCGAGCCGGACAAGATGCAGCGGGCGGAACCGGATCTGGCGACCCTCAAGGAAATCTTCGTCGGTCTGGAGTTTCACTCCCTGGCCGCCGAGATCCAGGGCGAGGCCGCCGCGGCGCCCGAGATCGCCACACGCCGGCTCGAGCCGGGAGAGACCTTCGCGCCGGCGCGTGCGGGGCGCACCGGCGTGGCGCTTCTGTCCCGCGGAGATCGGGCGTTGCTCGCGGTTCACGACGGGTCCGTGACGCAGATCGCCGAGGAATCCGGTCAAGAGATCCTGCGCCGCTGGAATGCTCTGGACGGTCCCGAACTTTCCGTGGCCGTCGCCGACGCCAAGCCGCTCGACACGTTTCTGGCCCGCGCCGGCGCCCGCGTTGCGGCCGACGTCCTGGACGTCTGCCTCGCTCATTACGTTCTCTTCCCCGGGGTGGCCAGCTCCGAGTTCGAACCGATGGCATTTCAGCGTCTCGGGCAGCGCGTCCTTCCGGACAAGGACGCGGGAGTCGTGTGCGGCGTCCTCCCGGAGTCCTTCCTCATCGATTCCGCGGACCGCTGGTTGTCCGAGCACGCCGCGGGCGCCGCGGCCCTTGCCCCGTCGATCGAAGAGGAGCTCTCCCGACGAACCGAGCTCGGTCGTGTCTACCGGGAAATCGAGCGTCCCCTCACTCCGGTCCTCGCGCGGATGGAGATCGCGGGTGTGGCCGTGGATGTGCCGTATCTGAAAGAGATGTCCGTCCGGATGGACAGGGACCTGCGGGCCCTGGAGCAGAAGATCTGGGCCGAGGCGGGCGAGGAATTCAACGTGAATTCCCCTGTCAAGCTCGCGCAGATCCTTTTCGAGAAGCTTCAGTATCCGGTCTTGAAGAAAACCGCCAAGACCCGGACGTCGTCGACGGGAGTCGAGGTCTTGACCGAGCTCGCGGAGAAGGGGTACGCGCTGCCGCGGCTGGTCCTGGAGTATCGCGAGATCGCCAAGCTCAAAGGGACCTACGTCGACGCCTTGCCTGCTCTGGCCAACGCCGAAGGGCGTGTCCACACGTCGTTTCGCCAGACGGTCGCCGCAACCGGCCGGCTGTCGTCTTCCGATCCCAACCTGCAGAACATCCCCATCCGAACCGCCGCCGGGCGAGAGATCCGCAAGGCTTTCGTGGCGCCTCCCGGCAAGTCCCTGGTGGTCGCCGACTACTCCCAGATCGAGCTGCGCATTCTTGCTCATCTGTCGGGAGACGAGGCGCTGATCGACGCCTTCGAGCAGGAAGAAGACATCCACCGCGCGACCGCGGCGAAGATCTTCGGCGTGACGTCGGATCTGGTCAGCTCGGAAATGCGCAACGCCGCGAAGCGGATCAACTTCGCGCTGCTCTACGGTATGGCTGCCTTCACGCTGGGCAAGGACCTCGGAGTCTCCACCTCGGAGGCCAAGGCCTACATCGAGTCGTACTTCGCGAGATTTCCGCGGGTGCGCGCCACGCTGGACGGCGTCGTCGAGCAAGCTCGCAGCACCCGGGAGGTCTCGACTCTCTTCGGGCGCGTACGTCCGATCCCCGACATTGCGGCGTCCAATCCCAACGTTCGCGGCAACGCCGAGCGCATGGCCTTGAACGCCCCGTTCCAGGGCTCCGCCGCCGACATCATCAAGCTCGCCATGATCGAGCTCGACCGCGCGCTCACGGCGCGCCGCTTCCAGGCCCGACTGCTGCTCCAGGTGCACGACGAGCTGGTTCTCGAGACTCCCGACGCGGAGGTCGAAGAGCTCAAGGCGCTCGTGACCGCGGTGATGGAAGGCGCGGCGAAGCTCAGAGTGCGCCTGAAAGTTCAGGTCGGCGCGGGAAAGGACTGGCTCTCGGCGAAGTAGACGGAGACGCTCCGTTATACTCTCGCAAACTCATGACCCGGTTTTCTGGAAGCACGATCCCGGTCTTGGCCGGGCTTCTGGCGGCGGCTCGGCTGGCGGCCCAGGCTCCCGCGGCCACGCCTGCGCCCCCGACTCCGGGCGCCGCGGCGTCCGCCGTCCCGGTCGCGCCCTCGAAGCTTTCCGACGCCCCGGCCGTGACGACACTGACGCTGCCTTCCGAAAATCCCTTCGGCGCGACGCTCGAGGCTCCGGCTCTGCCTCCTCCCAAGCCCGTCTTCAACGAGTTCACCGTCGTGGCCCCCTTCTTCGGCGCGATGCGAGTGGACCGCGCGGGCAGGGTCACGCAGTCCAAGCGCGTGCGCGACCCGATTCCCTCCCTCACACCGGACACCAAGAAATCGCTGGACCGGTGGGTCTTCGAGCCGGCGCGCAAAGGCGGACAGCCCGCGGAAACCTGGGCCAGCGTGCGCGTCGAACTCGCCGTCGAAGTCCGTCCACCCAAGCTCGAGCAGATCACGCTGACTCCGGTGACGCCTTCGACGCCGATTCCGACGCCGTTCGAGTGGGCGCAGGACTCGGCGTGGTACGAGAGTCTGAACGCCCCGGCGCCTACGGACGGGACCGTGCTGGTCGAGCAAGTCGACGCGCCTCCGAATCCGAAGAAAACGCCGTGGTATGCCGACTCCTTCAAGGGTGCGTTCTCCTGCCGCCTCTGGGTCAAGGTCAACGCGGCCGGGCACATCGAGAAAGTCATCCCCATCCAGGTTTCCGACCCCGTTCTGATCTCCTATTTCCGGCACGAGCTGCCGCTCTGGCCGGTGCGTCCGGCGCGCGCGAAGGGGCAGCCGGTCGAGTCCTGGAATGAGCTAGCGATGTCGGGGACCGTGGGCTACTCGATCGAGGTCAAGCAGATCCAGAACTTGCGGAAGACAATCTCCTGAAAGGGAATCTGGTGATCTGATCATCGGGTCATCGGGTCATCGGCTGATGTTTCCTTGAGATTCCTTTTTCGTGGCAAATCACCCGATCACCCGATCGCAAAATCACCCGATCGGCTGAAGGATCTCCCTCCGGTCCCCCACCCTTCTCGTCACCTTGATCTCATCCAGGTGCTCCAGCAGCGGAATCGCCAGCCGGCGCGTCAAGCCGAACAGCTCCTTGAACTCTCCGACGTTGATGGACTTTCGGCCCGACTGGCGCAAGCGGCCCACGACCTCGTCCACGGCTTTGCTCGCGACGAGCCAGCCGCCGGGCAGGCGCACCAGGGTTCCCCGCTTGGAAAGGTAGCCGGAGAGGCCCTCTACAACTTTTAACTTGTGTCCCACCTCGGTCGCGACGTCGGCGATGGAAGGCGGGTCGAGCCCGCGGCGCTCGTAGACCGCGGCGATGCGCTCGGACAGCTCACGGTCGCTTCCGGCCAGATCCTGTCTTCCCGGAAGGCGGGCCTCGTCGCCGGCCAGGACATAGACGCCTCGGGAGACCAGGACTGTCTCGACCGCCTCGGCCCATCGCGGGTCGGCCTCCGGCAGAAGACGCGCCAGAAGGGTCCCCCGGGGCACGCCGACCGCTCCCGAAGCTTCCGCGATGTATCCGCGGAGAAGATCCGCAGCGGCAGACGCCAGGCGATCGAGAGTGGCCAGGGCCATCCAGCGCTCCGGGGAATGGCGCAGCGCCTGCGTTCGGCCGGCGGCCGGGGCCGAACTCATCGCCGCCCGCACGGCCTCGCGCGAGACTCCGGCGCGCGCGGCCAGCTCCTCCTCCCCCGCTCCTCGCTCGCGGCTCTGCTCGACCCACAGAACGAGCCTTTCGGGCAACGAATCCTCCAGGCGGTCGAGCCAGGCCCGCGCCTCGGGGAGAGCGCGACGCGCGATGCGCGGCAGAAGGGGATCGAGCACGACGCCTCCGCCCAGGGTTTCCACCGGCGAAAGCCGCCGCAGAACGAAACGGTCCCCAGGGACGGCTGCGGCCGGCGAGGACAGCCGCAGCTGGGCCCGGCCGGCGGCCCCGCTCTCGAGGGCGTCGGAGTCCAGCATCCGAACCCGCGCCTGAGTCTCGAAGGAATAGTGGTGGAACGAAAGCCGGTCGCCAGTCTTGACTCGAGGAGCGCCGGGCAAGAGCTCCAGTCGCGCGGTCACGAGCGCGGTCGTGGAGAACGACCCGGGGGTTGCGAGAACGACACCCCGGTGAAGATCGGAAAGCTCGGCGCCCGCGAGATTGACGCTCACACGCTCGCCGGCCCGCGCATCCGGCGTCTCGTGCCCGTGAACTTCGAGCCGGCGCACGCGAACAGGGAGACGCCGCGGCAGAAGCTCGAGCTTCTGCTCCCGGGAAATCGAGCCGGAGACCAGACTTCCGGTGACCACCGGCCCGAAACCGGCGATGGTGAAGGCGCGGTCGACCGGAAGGCGCACGCCGCCGCGCTCCCGTCCGGCCGCGTCCTCCTCGTCCGCCAGGGCAACCAGCGCCGCCTTGAGTCGATCCAGGCCCTCGCCCGTGCGCGCGGAGACCGGAAGGATCGGAGCCCCCTCCAGAAAAGATCCCTTGACCAGGTCGGAAATGTCCGAGGCGGTGACTTCCGCAAGCTCCGGCCCTGCCCGATCCAGCTTAGTGACCGCGATGACTCCTTTGCGGATTCCGAGGAGACGCACGATTTCGAAATGCTCGCGCGTCTGGGGCATGACCGACTCGTCGGCGGCGACGACCAAGAGGACGGCATCGATTCCTCCCGCGCCGGCCAGCATGTTCTTGACGAAGCGCTCGTGGCCGGGCACATCGACGAAGGAGACACGGACGCCCTCCCACTCCGCATGCGCGAATCCGAGATCGATGGTGATGCCCCGCCTCTTCTCCTCCGGAAGGCGGTCCGCGTCGATCCCGGTGAGCGCCTTCACCAGGGCGGTTTTGCCGTGATCGATGTGGCCGGCCGTACCGATGAGAAAGCGCTTCACGCGGAAAGGTTATAGCGGTTCCTTGTCACGCTCCGTCTTACGCCTGACCGTCGCTCTCGCTTGCTCAGTCGCTGCGCCTCACGGCGCCTCCGCTGCACCTGGGGATCTGCGCCCCCTGCGCGCACCGGACCGAGGCTCGCCCAAAGGGGCTCGACCACGGTCCTGATCCCCAGGCTCCGCTCCGGCTCCCGCGACATGAGTCACGCCGCGAACCGGGTGTTGGGAACGATGTGGCAGCGCCCTCTGTACGCACCAGACCGCATGCTCCGGCCGCGGTGATAGCCTCCCGGCCGTGCTGTCCCGTATCGAAGAAGACCTCAAGGCGGCCATGAAGGCGGGCGAGAAGCGCCGGGTCGGCACGCTGCGATTGCTGCTGGCCAATTTGAAGAACGAGAAGATCCGCGAGCAGCGGGCTCTCTCCAACGAAGAAATTGAGGCCGTCATCCGTCGGGCGGTCAAGCAGCGCCGGGAAGCGATCGAGCAGTATGGCCGTGGCGGCCGACAGGATCTCGTCGATGCGGAAACCGAGGAGCTCGCGATCCTGGAAGGCTACCTCCCCAGGACCCTCTCCGAAGAGGAGCTCGAATCCGTCGTGCGCGGCATCATTACTGAAAAGGGTCTGACCTCCGGCAAGGATGTGGGCCTGCTGATGAAGGAGCTCATGGCCCGCCACAAGGGACACGTCGACGGAAAGCGCGCTCAGGAGATGGCCAGGCGCTTGCTGCCGTGAGCGAGGCCGGCGCGACAAAGGCCCGGGCCAGAGACGAAGTGGAGATCAAGCTGCCCGCCGACGACCTCGACGGACTGCGCAAGAATCTCTCGAGTCTCGGCGCACAGGCCGCGTCGCCGCTTCACTTCGAGCGCAACGACCTCTACGACGACGCGCAAGGACGCCTGTCCGCAGCCGGGGCAGCCCTGCGCCTTCGCCAGACCGCGGAGGGAGCCATCCTCACCTACAAGGGGCCGCCTCGCTTCGAGGGGGGCGTGAAGATGCGGGAGGAACGCGAGACGCGCGTTTCCGACGCGGAAGAAGTGCAGGCGATTCTTCACGCCCTCGGCATGTCACCGTCGTTTCGTTACGAAAAGCGCCGGGAGGAATGGCGTCTGGGAAACTGCCTCGTGGCGCTCGACGAAACACCCATCGGCCGATTCGCGGAGATTGAAGGAGATCCCGCCGAGATCCGCCGCGTCGTCGTCTCGCTCGGCCTCGACTTCGCGTCGGCGATCCCCTATTCGTATCCGAGGCTGTACGCCATGAAGCGCAAGGAGCAGCAAGGACTGCCGAAGGATATGGTCTTTCCGGAAAACGGAAAACGAAAAACGGAAAACGAAGGGGGCTGAGGTCTTGCCCACCGCATTATGAATGTTCGAGTCGTTTCCCGTTTCCCGTTCCCCATTTAACGCCCATGAAGGCCTTCCTCCTCGCGGCCGGCCGCGGCCTGCGATTCCGGCCCGTGACGGAGCGGATGCCCAAGGCGCTTCTCCCGTTCTTGAACGTGCCCCTGGCCCGGGCGCACCTGGCTCGACTCTTCCAGCAGGGCGTGCGCGAGGCAGGAGTCAATCTCCATCATCTGGGCCGTCAGGTCGAGAGCTGCCTGCGTGACCGCGGCGCGGATCTTCCGGATCTCACGTTCTTCCACGAGGAGCCAATCCTCGGGACGGCCGGCGCTTTGCGAAATGCCGCCGGCTGGCTGGGCCCGGAGGACTTTCTCCTGCTCAATTGCGACGCCGCAGTCGAGGTCGACATCGCCGTTCTGGCCGCCGCACACCGGGCCACCGGATCGGAGGCCACTCTTCTGGTCGTCGAGAACCGCGAGCCCCGCAGGTATACGCCGCTTCAAGCCGAAGGGAATCTGATCACGCGTTTCGGGGGAGAAGTCCGGCAGCCGCTCCTGTACACCGGCGTCGCGGTCATGTCCGGGCGGCTCCTCTCTCGCATCCCTCCCGGAGAGACCTCCCTGGTCGCCGATCTGTGGCAGCCGATGCTCGAGCGCGGCGAGAAAATCGGCATCCTCCGACATCGCGGGGCGTTCTGCGACCTCGGCCGACCGGGCGATTTCCTCCGCGCGTCGCTCGAAGCTCTGGCGCGCGGAGGGCCGTTTCCTGCCGGGAGCGGGGCGTTTGACTCGGCGCGCCGAGTTCTGTCGGCCGGCAGCGTCGAAGATCGGGACGTCTGCGACAGCGTGATCGGAAACGCCCGCCTGGGCTTCGGATCCCGCGTCGCCGCGAGCGCGGTCTGGGACGGCGTCGAGCTGGGTGGCGGGGTGGCGCTCGAGCGCTGCATCGCGGCGGGTGGACGCGTCCCCGAGGGAGCGCGCTACGCCGACTCGCTGCTGTGGCCGGGAGCGGATGGAATCGCCGTCCCTCACCAGCTCGACCCTTCGATTCACGGTTTCCATTCCGACTCCCCCAGTCTGTAGTAGAGGACGCGGATCTTGGCGGTGCGCCCGAAGACCCGCACCACGGCCATTCGGTCCTTTCCGTCCCAGAGGTAGACCGAGCCCGGTGTGGACTCGCCGATGGGCGAAAAGGAGCAGATGTCCGATCCGTTGAAGCGAATCGGATCGTCGATCCGATCGAGGGACTGACCCGGGCGCGAAGGGTCCGGGACCGGAGACGCCGTGAGGATCCCCGGCCGAACATCGTTTCGGCTCCAGGGGAAGAAGACGCCGGCAGGCGGATCGACGCCGCGCGCAATCTCGGCGGACCGCACGCCGTTGTGATTGCCATCCCGGTAGGCCGTCCATTCGTATCGATCGCCGTTCTTGCGAAACTTGAGCCCCACATACACCCCACGGCGGATCGCGAACGCTCGAGCCAGCGCGAAGGCCGTCGTGGTTTCCGACGCCGCAGAGCGAATCGCCACCGAGGACTTGAGCTGTGCCGCGCCAGGGACGATCAAGGCAAAGACGAGGGCGGCAATGGCGAGCACGGCGACCGTCTCGGCGAGCGCCGCTCCGGACGAAACGAGCTCGGGGCCGCGCAGGCAGCCCCGAGCAACAAACCGGGAAACTATGCGGGAACCGAGTGATTCCCGACGTGCGGGCATTACTTCCCCTTGCTCGTGGAAGCGGATGCGGTTGCGCCGCCCGCCGAGGCCGTCTTCTTGCCGCTCGGGCCGCCGCGCGTTCCGCGAGACGACACCTTCGTCGTGAGAGTCGTGGGACCTGAGAGTGCGATGTAAGGCTTGAGCTCCTTGAAGAGATGCTCGCCGACGCCCTTGACCTCCATCAGCTCTTCGGCCTGATTGAACTGACCGTGCGTCTTGCGGTACTCGACGATCCGATCGGCGACCTTGGTGCCCACTCGCGGAAGGTTGGTGAGCTGAGTCGAGGTCGCCTGGTTGATGTTGACCTTCTTGCCCGGATCCGGCGCATCCGCCGCGGCGAGCGAAGCTGTCGCGGCGAAGCCCAGAGCGATCAGGGCGGCAAATCGTGTGATGCGGACGTTCATGCTCAGGACTCCTGTTTGAGAAAAGTTGCTGTGGTTTCGTTGTCGATGGCTTGTCCTCACCGGGTCTCGTTTCGATCAGGCGTTCTCCAACGGCACCTCCTTTCGTTTGGACGGGCTCCCAAGGCGAGGTCCGTGCCTGAACGAGCGAATCGCTGTTAACGGCCTGGCTCGACGCGACTTGCTTGGAGCGGCCGCTTCTCGGCCGGGGCTGCGGAATGCCGTTCGTCTTGACAGGTTTTCAGGCGATGCACCCGTAAGCAGCCTCTGTCCAGAGAGTTGCGAGGCTGTCTAAAGCTCTTGTCGCCCGGAGAAAGAGTTCACAGCGGATACACTCCGGCACGATGCCGGGCCGCGAGGTCGTTGTCGCCGTTTCCGGGGCCTCCGGAGGCTGGCTCGCTCGTCGATTCGTCGAGCTTGCGCTGACCGCGCGGGAGCTCTCGCGGCTGCACCTCGTCCTCTCCGCGGCTGCGCTCGACGTCGCTCGCGAGGAGATCGACCGCGACCTCGTCACGCCCGAGGACTGGATCGCCCGCCTCGCGGTGCCGCGACGGATCGCCGGAAAGATCGCGCTCCACGCCAACGCCCGCGTGGGAGCCTCGATCGCGTCCGGGTCCTACCCGACCGCCGGCATGATTGTCGTGCCGTGCAGCGGCGGGACGCTGGGGGCGATCGCCAACGGAATCTCCCGCGACTTGATCGGTCGCGCGGCGGACGTCATGCTCAAGGAGCGCCGCCCTCTGGTTCTG
>DATFTF010000260.1:0-3480 GCA_035262245.1 Thermoanaerobaculia bacterium | reverse complement strand
AAAGTCTTGATCGAGCCATCCGGCGTGGCGGCAGCGGCCGCCGTGCGCCACCGCAAGGCGGACTTCTCCGGGCAGCGCGTGGGGGTCCTCCTCTCCGGCGGCAACGTCGACCGCGAGAAGCTCGCCGAATACCTGAAGCGGTCTCTGGCAATCTGATGCGCTGGCGCTTGATTTCAGCCGCGAGCCTTCTCGCGGCCCTTGCGGCGACTCCGCTTCGAGCGCACGACTTCTGGATCGAGCCGTCGAGCTTCCGGCCGCCGGCCCCGGCTCAGATCCAGGTCGCGCTGCGCGTGGGCCAGGATTTCCGCGGCGATCCCGTCCCGCGCGACGACCGGAAGATCGTGCGCTTCGTCGCGGTGGGACCGGCCAGCGAGGTTTCCATTCCCGGGCTCCCCGGCACGGATCCCGCCGGCTTCGCGCGGCTCGAACAGCCCGGCCTCTACGTTCTCGCCTACCGCAGCAGCCGCTCTCCCATCGAGCTCGAGGCAGAGAAATTCGAGAAGTATCTCGCTGACGAGGGGCTGGAGCGCGTCTCGAAGGAGCGCGCTCGCCGGGGCGAGAGCGGCAAACCGGGCAGGGAAGTCTACTCGCGCTGCGCCAAGGCGCTCGTTGTGGCCGGCGGGGGGCCCTTCGCGGGGTTCGACCGAGCTCTGGGGCTGACCCTGGAGCTCGTTCCGGCGCGTTCTCCGGCCATCGGCGAATTTCCCGTCGCGCTTCTCTACGACGGCAAGCCGCTCGCCGGCGCGCTGATCGTGGCCTTGAACCAGGCGGACCCGGCGGCGAAGATCTCCGCGCGCACCGATCGCAAGGGACGCGTCGTCCTGAAGCTTCCTCGGGCCGGCGTCTGGCTGGTCAAGGCCGTTCACATGATCCCTGCGCCGGCCGACGCGGGCGCGGACTGGGAGAGCCTCTGGGCTTCGCTGACGTTTGAGATCGGTGGAGGGACGCCGGGAACGCCGGGGAGGGAAGACTGAAGTTCGAGCGCCGGAGCCCGAGTCCTGCAGGCTCTACTCAAGACTCCGGGCGATTCTTCAAGAGAACCTTAACGCAGCGGGTCGCTGAAATAGAGTGCTTCGCCGAAGTATTAACACCCCCGTGAAAATCGCTGTCCGTCTCGGGCTTGCCGCGCTCCTCGTGCTCGCTGCCGCGTGCGGCCGGCGCGAGCAGGCCGCGCCGGCGAAGGCCGCCGCGCAGCGTCATACCTTGAAGGGCGTGATTCGCTCGGTCGACGCATCTCGGACGGAGATCACCGTCACCCACGAGGACGTGCCCGGCTACATGGCCGCGATGACGATGCCGTTCCCGGTCAAGGACGATCCACAGGTATTCGCCATCCTGCGCCCCGGCGACAGGATCGAAGCGACGCTCGTCGTCGATGGGGACAGGTACTGGCTGGAGAAGGTCCTCACCAAAGGATTCGTTCCGACGTCGGGAGCTCCGCAGTTTTCCGCCGCGGGTGTCTCGCCGGGTCCCGAAGGCGTCGTGACGCCTCAGCCCAACCGCGCGGTCAACGTCGGAGAGCCCTTCCCCGATTTCACGCTGACCGATCAGACCGGAGCGCGCGTCCGGCTATCGGACTTCCGGGGCCAGCCGGTCGCGGTGACCTTCATCTACACGCGCTGCCCGATCGCCACAGCCTGCCCCCTGACCACGGCCAAGTTCTCCAAGGTCGACGCGGCGATGACGCAGAAGGGATATGGCGAGCTCCTGACCCTGACGCTCGATCCCGAACACGACACGCCCAAAGTGCTCGCAAATTACGCGAAGCTCGCCGGCGCCAACTCGAAGCGGTGGAAGTTTCTGACCGGCAATCCCCGCAACGTCGCGGAAGTCGCGTCCCGGTTCGGGATTCTCTACTACCCCGACCGCGGGCAGCTCGTACACGGCCAGGGCGTTGCGATCGTTGGCCCCTCGGGGAAGCTCTCGACCATCTATTACGGCAACGAGTGGGAGCCGGAGCACATCGTTCGGGACATGGAGAAAGCGAGGACAGAGGGATGAGAGTCACCAAGTTTGCCGGCGCGCTCGCCTTCGGCTTGATCTGCAGTCTCGGCCTGGCGTTCTACGCCACGGGGAGGACGCAGGGGCCGTCCGACCTCTTCAAGCAGTACTGCGTCAAGTGTCACGGCGAGGACGGCACCGGCAACACGCCCAAGGGCAAGCAGCTGAAGGCCCGCGATTTCACCGATCCGGAGTTTCAGAGCGGCAAGAGCGACAAGGATCTGATCAAGCAGGTCACCAACGGGGGCGAGGACATGCCCGCTTTCGGCAAGAAGTTGTCGCCGGAAGAGATCGAGGGACTGGTCAAGAACGACGTGCGAGGATTTGGACGAAGGAAATAGCTCTCAGCTGTCAGCCATCGGCTATCAGCCTGAGATGCCGGGTGCGTGCTCGGCTGAGAGCTGAAAGCTGAGAGCTGAAAGCTAGTAGACCGGGTCCTCGAACGCGTAGCCGAGGACTCCGGCTGGAAACTCCGGCCGGCGCGGGGACTCGGAGAGCAGCCGTTCGTCGGCGATCGCGCAGAGTTTGAAGCGAGCTCCGGGGAGCTTCACCGCCGCCGGCGAGGCGGAGAATTGAACGGCGGCCTCCCAGAGCGCCAGACCATCCAGGATCGCCGCCTCCGCGCTCTTGACCAGCCCCTGCAGCTCCACGTGCTGCGCGAAGTCGTTGACCCGGATCAAGTCATGGCGGACGCCGGACTCGTCGGTGAACGTCATGTCGGGCGCACGGGTGGAGGCGACCGCGGCAGAAAGCGGCGCGCGTGTCGAGAGCAGGCACGGCTCGGAGTCGGACTTTGCCCCGACCAGGGCTCCCACCCGCTTGGAGACGGCGTCGGCAGGAGCGCTCTCTTCCGGCAGGATCACGCCCGCCTTTTCCGAGACGCGGACCAGGCCGATCAGGATCGAGCGGACGACCGGGACTCCGTTCTCCTGGGCGACCTGGCGATCGATCCACAGCCCGGGCCGGCGCTCCTTGAACCGGGGCGTGCCGCGCAGCGCTCGAAACGGACGCAATTCCATGGGGCGAGATTGTAGCTGCGAGCAAGACGCGCGGCTCGACTCCGGTCTGTAAACGCTGCAGCTCCGGTCGCGTAGCGACCGCCGGAAGCCGCCAGCCCTGGTCCGCGGCGCGCGAAGCTCCCGAAGTAACCGAGGGAGGAGTCGCGCGCCGCGGGGAGCTGGAGCGGAGGGAGACGTCAGGCGGGCCGTCGAGGCCGCATCCGGCCGAGCGGACCGCCGGTGCGCCAACGGCGCAGACGTCGAGCGCAGCGGAGGCGACGTTGAGTCGTCGGTTACACTTTTGCCTAGATGATCTCTCTCTCGAAGGCCATCGATGGCTTCGAGTCCTACCTCGCCGACGAGCGCCGCTTCTCTCCACGAACCGTGACCGCCTACCGGGCCGACCTGGACCGCTTTGCCGCGTTCTGGGAAGAGGAGTTCGCTCATCAGCGGGCGGGAGAGACTCCCTTGTCCCGGATCG
>DATFTF010000259.1:0-11859 GCA_035262245.1 Thermoanaerobaculia bacterium | reverse complement strand
GTTTGTTGCTGGCGAAACCGGTGGCTCGTTCGCGCGCGGCGAGCAGTGCGCACAACGAGGCGCTCGAAGCGGTGTCCTGGATGACGCCGCCGCCCGTGGCGCTCGAGCGGAACTTCTCCGGCAGGTCCAGCATGTCCGCCAGCCAGTCGAGCACGTGGGTCTCCAGCTCCGTACACGCGGGGCTCGTGGCCCAGAGCATGCCCTGGACGCCGAGCCCGGCGGAGAGAAGCTCTCCCAGGACAGCGGGCCCGGAGGAGTTGGACGGAAAGTAGGCGAAGAAGCTCGGCGATTGCCAGTGCGTGATCCCAGGCACGATGAGCCTGTTCACGTCGGCCAGGATCTCCTCGAAAGGCTCGCCGCGGTCCGGCGCCTGCGCCGGCAGGGACGACCGGATCTGCCCGGGCTCCGAGCGCGCGAGAACCGGGAAGGTCTCGATCCTCTCGTGGTAGTCCGCGATCCAGTCGATGACTGCGCGTCCGTGACGCCGAAATTCCTCGGGAGTCATATGGAAGCTCTTGTCGTCGTCGGCCATGGGATGCTCCGGGCGCCTCATGCCCGGACGTCTTCCCCCGAAGCGCAGCCGCTCGGGCGGTGAACGCGGCGCGACGACGCCGGGTAACGAACGAGGAGGCCGGCCGGCCGCGCAGGCCGGCGCGTCAGCTCGCCGCCGCAGTTGGGACAGCGTAGACGCAGACGCTCGCGCGCGCAGGCCTCGCAGAACGTGCATTCGAAGGAGCAGATCCAGGCCTGATCTCCGTCGGGAGCGAGATCCCGATCACAGCACTCGCATCCCGGCCTCTGTTCGAGCATGTCCCCTCCTCGCGAGCCCGCCCTCGAAGCGAAGGATCTTAAGCCCGATCGAGCGGGCCGCGCCGGCTCAACGCTCCGACTCCCAGACGCCCGCGTAGCGAAGCACGAAACCCGTGGCGTCGACCTCGAGATCGGCGGTGAACCGCCCTCCGCCGCTCTCGTAGCGATAGGCGCGGTCGGCGGTCCTCCGATAGAGCTGCTCGAGCGGCTCCAGCCGGAAACTCGGGAAGCGCAGCCAGGCCGCGCGGACGACCGCCTCCTGCCCGACTTCCAGCGCGAGCCGCCGGATCGGCAGAAGGTTGGTCGACGGGCTGAAATTCAGGTCGAGATCGATGCAGCCTGAAACCTGCGCCGCGTCCGCGCCGTTGACGCGCCAGCGGCCGTCGGCGTCCGCCGCGATCTCGATGACGATCTGGTCCGCCCCGACCCATCCCGCGACGCGCGCCGACGAAGTCCGCCACGAGGCGTCGCAGAGGATGCGGTAGTCGAGGCGGCAGCTCTGCTGCTGGTATGCGAAGACCGCGGTTCCCGACAATCTCCAGAGGCTGTCGTCCGAATCGAGCCGCGCGGCTTCGTGCCCGGGCAGGTCGAGTCTTCGCCAGAGAATCGAGGAATGGGTCATGACGGCTTCTCTGGTCCGCCCGAGCCGGCGTCCGGCGGTTCTCCGAGCGACGGCCGGACCTTGAGCACCCGCTCCCTCCGAATGGCCACCGTTCCCGCAGGCGCGCCGCGCGGCTTGGTCACGTCGCGGGCGCGCGTGCAGGAGACCGGCACGACGCCGGCGCTTCGCGCCTTGCTGTGGTAGGCAGCGATGGCCGCGGCCCGCTGGAGGAGAGCGCGGCTCGGCTCCACGCCCTCCGGGCCCTGGAGAATCGCGTGGCTTCCCGGCATGCCTCGCACGTGAAACCAGAAATCCGACGGCCGAGCCACCTCGAAGGTCAGCCGCTCGTTGTCGGAGTCGGTCCTGCCGGCGAAAACCGTCCACCCCTCCTCCAGCAGGTACTCGAAGGCGCGTGGAGGCTTCTTCAATTCGACGTCCCGGCGATCACACGCCTCAGCGTCCACGCCAGAAGCGCCGCTGCGCCGCAGGGAGCCCAGACCCACACGAGCTCGGAGGCCAGAATGCGCAAACCGCGGCTCCCGAAGAAGCCGCCGACGCCGATCGGCGAGACCACGATCACGCGCCAGGGCAGGAAGCTGCGTTGGTTGGAAAACGGGCTGAAGAACGCCACCCCCAGCCCGCCGGTCGTCGTGGCGTCGAGGATGCCGTGCGAGGCGGCGCTCAGGAAGATGACGGCGAACGCGGCCGCCGGCTTCGCGCCCAGCCGCTCCGACAGAGCCGCCGCCGCGAGCGCCAGAAGGAGAGCGAAGAAGAGCGAGTGCGTGAACCCGCGATGTCCGAGTGGATGACCGTAGGGGACGCCGGCGAAGAAGCCGAGCGCATCGATGTCGGGCAGGACGCTCGCCGCGCACGCCGCGGTCACAAGCGCGGGGGGCGCCAGGCGCGGACCCGCCGCGACGGCCAGCGCCAGAGGAACGGCAGGATGCGAGAAGACCGAGGCCATGCCGATCTCCCTTTTCGCGGCCGTTGTTCCGCACACGGTCGCGGAGCCACGAAGATAGCCTGCTCTCCGGCGAGCCTCAATTCCACAGGCCTGCAGGCCAAGGGAGAGCGCGAAACCCGTCGGCGGCCGAGGCAGTCGGCTCCTCGCGGAAGAGGCCGGCCTCAGAGCCGCCTGTACATGATGAGCAGGTCGGTCCAGCCGAGCTTCGCGTGCCGGAATCCCTCCGGGATACGTCCGACGATTTCGAAGCCGTGCTTCAACCAGACCCGGATGGCCGCCTCGTTGGTGGCGACCACGGCGTTGAACTGCATGGCTCGGAATCCCGCGGCCCGGGCAACCGTGAGCGAGTGCTCGCACATCGCGCCGGCGATCCCGCGGCCGCGCGCCTCCCGCGCGACCATGTACCCCGCGTTGGCGACGTGGGAGCCCAGCCCGGGCTGATTCGGCTTCACGCAATACGCCCCGACCACTGCACCCTCCTCCTCGGCGACGAAGCATCGGGCGGGCGGCGTGGTCCAGAGATCGCGGGCCTCCTCGAAAGTCGTCGCCGGATCGTAGGTATAGGTGTCGCCGGCGGCGACCACCGGCTGGAAGATCGGCCAGACCCGCCCGAACTCGGCGGCTGCGATTTCGCGGATCTCGAGCGGCATGGTTCGCCCGCGGGCTTACGGCAGCGCCTGGGCTTGGAAGAACTTCACGATCGCCTCGGGGCCGCCGGCCGGCACCGCGTGGCCGCCCGGGTGAATCAGGGCGATGACCGGCGTCTGCTTCGGCGAAGTGTAGATCGTGCACCCCTGGCCGCACGGCTTTCCTTCTTCGACGGTCTGGTTGAATCGCCGTGCCGCGACGATGGCGGCCTCCTGCTGGGCGAAGGGGACCAGAGGATCCTGCCGGCCCGCGATGTGCAGGAGCGGCCGGGGCACCTTGAGACGCACCGCGTTGCGGAGCACCGCGGCGCAAGGGGCGATCGCGGCGAGGAGTCGCGCTCGCTCGGCCCACAAGAGATAGACGAAGTAGGCGCCGTTGGAAAGACCGGTGGCGTAGACGCGGCGATCGTCGATCGCGAACTTCTTCTCCAGACCCTGCAGGGCCGCGTCGAAGAACTTCAAGTCGCGGTCGGAGTGCTCGCCCGGGTCGCGCTGCCATCCGGGCAGCGTCCCCCGGGGATCGATGTCCGTCCCGGTCGGCAGACCCTGCATGTAGGCCACCACCGCTTCGGGCCAGAGGTCCTGGATCCGGAAGGCCTGGGACGCGGTGCGCATGCTTCCGCCGTGACCGTGAAAGACGAAGACGAGCGGAGCCTTTCCGGAGGTGCCCCGCCGGGAAGGGGGAGAGACCAGGGCTTCGCGCTCGGCGCCTTCGACGGTCCACCGCACGGTGGCCGGCTCGGCGGCAGAGACCCTCGCCGCCACGGCCGTCAGAGAGAAGGCGAGAAGGGCGAGGCTTCGGAGCGAACAGCTGCGACGCGGGAAGATGCTCAACGCTTCAATCCGGGCCGGAGGAACCTGGGAGCGTGTATTCGATTTCGTAGAAGTGTTTGCCGCCGGCGACCTCGACCGTCATCGTGCCGGCCGCTCCGGTAAGCTCGCCCGTGCCGGAGTCCGGAACGATGCTGATGTTCAGGCGCGGCTCGCCGCGATTGAGTGTGCCGCTGTGCTGGAGGACGAAGCTCCCGGTGTGTCCTCCGAGCCTCCCGGTCACGCGCTCGATGGCGACGTATCCGGCGGAGCCCTGGATCGCTGTGCTCGCCGTCAGCATCTCGCCCTTGCTCGTCGCAACCAGGTCGCCGCGATATTCCTTTTCGATCGTCACCCTCCCCGGCGTCGAACCCTCGGTCTCATCCCCGGGCGGCTGAGCAACGAGCCGGACGTCGAACTCTCCCTTTGCACGCATGATTCCGGTCCCCTTCTTCGTTGGTGGCCGCCGGCCGGCGCTGCGGGCGTCATATCACGAGGCCTTGCAGGCCGCGGTGATTCCGCCGGCGCTCCGGGCGCCGGCTTGACATGCAAGTATTTACTTGCCTATACTCCCGTGCGTGAGATGGACGACGTCTTCAAGGCGCTGGCCAGCCCCGCACGACGGCGGCTTCTGGACGCGCTGCGCGCGCACAACGGGCTGACGCTCCGTGCGCTCTGCACGCACCTCGACATGAGCCGCCAGGCCGTGACGCAGCACCTCGAGCGCTTGGAGCAGGCCAATCTCGTGGCGACCGTGCGCCGCGGCCGCGAGAAGCTCCATTACCTGAATCCCGTTCCCATTCACGCCATCTACGAACGCTGGATTCGCAAGTACGACCGCAGGCCGCTGGAGGCCCTGCGCGACCTGAAACGGCGGCTGGAAGGAGAGGACGATGGGTAAGCCCGAATTCGTCTACGTCACCTACATCGCCACGACGCCGGAGAAGCTTTGGAGCGCGCTGCTCGACCCGAATCTAACCGCTCAGTACTGGCAGCACGAAAACGTCTCGGACTGGAAGGCCGGTTCGAAGTGGGAGCACCGGGCCTTCGACGGAGCGAGAACGCTGCGGCTCGTGGGACGGGTGGTCGAAAGCAAGCCTCCCCGGCGCCTGGTCCTGACCTGGGCCTACCCTGACGACACCGTACCGGAGGAAAAGCAGTCTCGGGTCACCTTCGACCTCGAGCCGGCGGGAGGTGTGGTGCGGCTGACCGTGACCCACGAGAATTTCCAGCCCGAATCCGAGATGTTCGACCGCATCCGGAACGGATGGCCCAAAGTTCTCTCCAGCCTCAAGTCGCTGCTGGAGACCGGGCGGGCGCTTCCGGAGCTCTGGTAGAAGATCTCGAGGAGCTTTCTCATGGCTAACGCCGGCGACATCGTTCGCAATTTCTATGCTGCGGTGAAGAAGCGCGATCTCGCGGAGGCGCGCCGCTTTCTGAAGGACGATCTCGTCTTCGTCGGCCTCTTCGAGACTTATCCGAGCGCGGAGGCGTACCTGGCCACCCTCACCGGCCTTCTCGGAATCACGACTCGGCTCGATGTCCTGACGATCATCGGCGAGGGGGATCAGGCGGCGATCTTTTTCGAGCTCGATACGAAGCCTCCAGCGCAAGCCACGACGCTCGTGGCGGAGTGGCACAAGGTCCGAGACGGCAAGATTGCCTGGGTTCGGTCGGCTTTCGACGGCCGGCCGTTCGCGGCGATGTTCGCGAAGACCTAGGAAAAGGGGCCGCCGCTCGCTCCCCGTGCTGCGCGCGGAGGCGCCCGCTCAGCGGAAGTCGCTGCCTGGAGTCCGGGTCGGAGCCGCCGGCGCGGCGATGCCGATCAAGGCGCCGATCAGGACGTAGCCGAGGCTGTGGGCATTCTGACTGGAAAGGAACGCGGCGATTCCAAACCCGCCATAGCACGCGGCCGTGATCGCCAGGACCGGCTGCGAAACGGGCCGACCGCGCAACGACTGGATCGCCGAGGCCAGCACGACCAGTGCGAAGGCGAACATCGCGAACGTGCCAAAAGAGAGCGCATGCGACACGGCGCGGGTCAAAGACGGCCGGATTCCAAGTTCGGCCAGGTCACCTCGCAGATGCGGAACGATGACCGCTGCGTCCACCAGCGCCGTGAATCCCATGAGCGTCCCTGCGGAAAAGAGCAAAGAGATCCGCAGACCGCTTTTCCTGTCAGTCATGGCGCCTTCCTCCCCGGGGCATCCTATTCAATATTGAGAGCGCTGCGACTCGTGTCCTGGGGTTCGCTCCCCGGAAGGCTCTCTGGCCGGTTCGGCGCGCTTCGCCAGCTCACGAGCGGCGGAGTGATGTTGTTCCCAGGCCCGCCGCAGAACCATCGGCTCACCCGGCCTTCCCCAGAAGATAGCAGCGCCGGCTGGGATACTCCGCGCCCTCGTACGGCTCCCGCTCCAGGGACTCGGTGATCTCGAAAGAGGCCGCCCGGAGCGCCTCTGCCACGGCGACCGGCCGGTGGAATCGGAAGTCGAGCGAGACCGGGCAGCCGAACAGATCCTCGACATGAACCGTCTCGTCGCCCGCGTGGAAGGCCAGCAGCAGCGCGCCGCCGTGGCAAAGCACACGGCGCAGCTCGGCGAAAATGGGACCGAGCTGTGGCGGCTCGAAGTGGACGATGGCATAAAACGCGAGAATTCCCGCGAGGCTTCCGTCGGGGAGATCGAGGGCGCGCAGATCGCCCACCCGGAACTGCAGACCGGGGCTCAGGCGCCGCGCGCACGCGACCATCGCGGGCGAGAGATCGATGCCCAGAATGTCGACTCCTCGCTCGGCGAGGTACCGCGCGACGTGTCCGGGCCCGCAGCCCACGTCCGCCACCCGGCCCCGGCCTCGCATCTCCTGTGCAAAGCGATCCAGGAGGTTGCGATCCAGCGGCTTTCGGTCGAGCTCGGAGAAGAGATGCTCCGCGTAGGCCTCGGCGACCGAGTCGTAGCTTTCCCGAACGCTCACGTCGCCTGCGCTCCGCTTCCGGATCTGCGCGCCGTGCGCTCACCGGCGGACGGCTCGCCCAAAGGGGCTCGACCGTCCGCCTGATCCCGAAGCTCCGCTCCGGCTCCCGCAACGCTAGTCGTTTCGCGAATCCAGTTCGCGAAACTTGGTCGCGTTGCGAAGGCACGAGGAACCTCGACCACGACAAGCATCCGCAGGCGATCCCGATCATCACATTGTCGCCGCCCATCTCATCTTTTTTTCCTGGGCTTGGAAGGAAGCATCCCGGTGGTCGGCGTCGGGACCGGCGGCTTCCCGGTCGGAACCGATTTTTCTCTCTCCTCCAGCAGCCGTCGTCTCTTTACCGCCGCGAGCATGTTCTTCGCGACGAAATAGTCGGGCAACGGCCTGGCGCCGATGGCCTCGATGGCTTTGAGCGTGGCCTCGGCGCGAGTGATGTTGGGATCGGCGGAGAGTAGATCGCGGATGACAGCCGAGAGCAGCGCGCGATCCTTACGGCCGAACCCGTCCCGCGCTAGCGAGCGGAACGCTCCCAGCAACTCCCGCATCGCCGCGGCGATGACCTGTCCTTCCCAATCGTTCACGTCGCCGTCGCCTCCACTCCGTTGGCGATCTGCGCCTTCGGCGCACCGGCGTTTGGCTCGCCCAAAGGGGCTCGACCGAACGTCGACTCCGCTGCGCGCGGGGCCTGCGCGCTCGGCGCGCACCGATTCGCGGCTCGCCCGGATGCGGGCTCGACCGCGAGTCTGGCCCCGTGCTCGCTCCGGCTCCCCGCGGCGTGCGACGTCCTCCCTTGGTTACTGCGGGAGCTTCGCACGCCGCGGACGGAAGCTAGGCCCTGATGGGCCCTTTGCAACGCGAAGGCATGAGATAACGAATCGAGAATCCTCATACGAGAGATTGTGTAGGCCGAGTCGGACAGTTGGTTGCTGATCGCGGTAGAGATCAGTGGCGCTTCAAGTACGGGAAGTGCCCGGGTAAAGGGCGAGCGGACCTCGGGTGTCCCCTCGGCCAGGCGCGGGACGAGAGTGTCGCACGTACATCGAAGCGCCGATCAGGTTTGCGAAAGGATTTCTTTCTCCTCCGTGACGAAATAGGCCGTGCGGCTTGAATCGATGAAGTTGGCTTCGTCCGCAGTCGACTCCTTCCAGGCCTCGGAGCTACGGGCGGCGAGGAGGGCCGCGACATCGTCGAACCAGAGCTCGACCATTCCGTCGAAGTCCGGCGCGGCGGCGTCTCCCGGCACGCGGATCGCGTAGCTCTGGACGAATCTTCGGACCCCCGGAATGCGCGCGCCGATCGGCGCATGCGTGCGCAGCCAGTAGTCGGAGAAGTTCGTCCGACTCATGCCCGGCTTCCGCGTGATGCAGTAAACGAGTTTGATCACGTCGCATCCTCCGTTTCGTGATCGTCGCGCGCGCGCTCGGGACCAGTGCCCTTCGCTCCACTTCCCGGCGTTCGCGGCGTTCCCGCTGCGTTTCCGGCGCTAATCATAAATTCCGTCGGCGAACCACTGGGTGCTTCTGCGATCGCGATAGATGCGGTAGAGGGCTCCGTCGGAGAGCTCCACGTCCCAGTAGTCGCGCTGATCGGGCGAGTCCGACCACCACCCTTCCTCCATGCACCACGGGCCGGCAGCGACCCGGACCGCGCCGTCGATATGAGGGACGGCATCCGATGCGCGTGTCTTCAAAGACGCCGGTCGAGGGGAGCCGGAAGATCCGGAAAGTTCGCCCGATCTCGCTGCGATCACGCTGCGATCACCCGATTCCTTCACGATCACCTCGAGCTCGACCGGCGGACGCAGAACGCGCACGGCGAGAAGGCCCCGGCCGGTCTTGCCCGGCGGCGGAAACACAGGCGGCGGCGGGGGCTCGTAGCGCGCCAGAGCGAAACGTTCGGGGCGATGGCCATCGACAGCGCGAGGCGAGCCGACGCGGTCGGCGCCGAGCAGCGAGGCCAGGCGCGCGATGGTCGTGGCCAGGCGGTCGGGGGACAGCGCGGGGGGACCGAAGAGCGCAAGCTGCGCGCGGCGCGGGCGATCCGGATGCGCGGCGAAGGTGAACCCGGCCAAGGGCGAGCCGGGAGGGCGGGCCTCGAGCTCCAGCCGCACGAGGGTCAGGAGCGTCTTGACGTCGCGGGTGGGGGCTGGAAGCGCGATCGCGCGCGCGTCGCAGCCATCCGGGTCGAGCTTCAACGTGACTTCCAGGCGCGTGCAGGCAAGGGCCTGGGATTCCAGGCGCCGCATCAGCCTTTCCAGAGCGGCATTGCCGACGAAGAGAAATGGCTCCAGCGTGAGGAGGGGCCATTCCAGATCCATCCCTTCGGAAAAGGAGAGCGCCGGAAGGCGCGGCTCGAGTGGACGCGGATCGATGCCTCGGGCGGTCGCGTGCAGGACGCGGCCGATCTCCCCCAGGCGGCTGGCGACCTCCCCTTCGGGAAGCCGCGCCAGATCGCCGATCGTGGCGAGGCCCCAGCGTTCGAGCGTGTCGGCGATCTCCAGAGCCGGCGCCAGGCGCGCCAGCGGCAGCGGCGCGAGGAACGACGCCTCCTCTCCCGAGGGCACGACGGTCGGCGACTGCGCCAGACTCGCGGCGATGCGGGCGGAGAGCTTGGATGAGGCGATGCCGATGCGGGCGGGCAAAGAGGCTTTCTCGGCGGCAATGATGAGTTCGCGACCGAGCTGTTGTTCGACAGTGACGAGTGACGAGTGACGAGTGACGAGTGGTTCCAGCTGACAGTTGACAGCTGAGAGCTGAGAGCTTTCCCCGCGCGCCAGCGCGGGAATCCCGTCCAGATCGATGTAGACGATGCCTTCGCCGCCGTCCTCGACGCGCGGCGAGAACGCGTCGGCGACCTCCAGAAGCGCCTCCCGGGCCGAGCGCTCGCTCTCTGGATCGCGGGGACGCGCCACGAGTCTGGGCAGGATGGCCCGCGACTGCGGCAGCGTCATCCCGATCTCGATGCCCGCCTTGCGCGCCGGGCGCGTGGCGGCGAGGACGCGGGCGGCATTGCCGTTGCCCTCGCAGACGACGACGGCCTCGCCTTTCAGGTCCGGCTCGCTGCGCAGCCGCGCGGCCAGCGGAAAGAGCGGGACGGAGAGGCAGGCGAGGCGGGCCGGCATGTCGTACTCAATGGGCGAGCAGGGCGGCGGGCCGGTCCGCCATCGGGAGATCGCAGCGGGATCGCAGCGGGATCGGGTGATCGAGGAAGGATTCCTGCTTCGGTGGAGGAAAACACCACAGCGTGAGGGGCGCGGACCGATCCGGGCTCTCGCGTCCGAGCTTCTCGAGCGTCCAGCGCGCGTCGAGGCCGGCCAGCAGCGACGGTCCCCGCGCAGATCCCCGCCAGGCCGGACGCCCGCCAGAAGCGCTGACAACCGCGTCGGCGGCGATGCCGCTCATGCGGTATGGAGTCAGGAGCAGGAGCGTGGACTCTTGCGCGGCAACGGCTCGGGAGAGACGCACCCAGGCGGCGTCGGGCACGAACCGGCCGCCGCGCGGCGCGAGACCCATGTCCGCGACGACCAGGCGAAAGCCAGTCGCCAGAAGCATCTCCGCCGCCGCAAGCGCTTCCTTGACCTTGCGCGGACGCACCCAGAGCAGGCGCGTCAGATCGACGCCGGTCTGCTCGGCGGCCTCCGGATCGAGAGCGTCTCCCAGGTCGACGAGCGCCGCGTCCTGACCGCCGCCCGTCGCCGACGCCAGGGCCGCGACCGCGATCGAGAACCGGCCCGTCGAGCGTCGTCCCACGATCTCCACCAGCTTCGATCCGGCGAACCCCAGGAGCGCATCGAGCGGCGAATGAATCGCCAGCGCTCCGGAGCTCGCGGCGGCGGCCGGAAGATCGCTGGCGCGCAGGAGCCGGGCGCCCGTGCCGGACAGGAGCATCCCGTTCGGCTTTTTCGCGAAGCCGCGTCCGGCAAGAAATTGCTCCAGCGCGAGCGCCTGTAGAGCCCTCATGAGGACAAGACCTCGATCCCCGCCTGCGACGGGGAAGGCACATTAGGCGTAATAAAGGCGTAAGTCAAGTGGACCTGCAAGTCTTGAAATCGCAGCGAGATCGGGTGATCGCAACGCGATCGCAACGCCATAGACCAAGGCCGCCGAGGGCGTGGAGTCCGCCGCTGAGAGACCTTGAAAAAAACGAACGTTCGTGCTTTTATCTGGGCCCATGCGGAAGGGAGCGGCGACCCGGACGGCGATCCTCGAGCACGCCGTAAAGCTTGCCCGGCGGGTGGGCCTGGAGGGCTTGTCCATCGGCAGGCTGGCCGAGGAGCTGCGCCTTTCCAAGAGCGGTCTCTTCGCGCACTTCCGATCCAAGGAGACCCTGCAGATTCAGGTTCTGGACACCGCCGCAGCGCGATTCGTCGCGGAAGTCGTCCGCCCGGCGCTGGGCCGTCCGCGAGGAGAGCCGCGCCTGACGGGTCTCTTCGAGGGCTGGCTCCGCTGGGCCCGGTCGCAGAAGACTCCGGGCGGCTGCCTCTTCGTCGCCGCGGCGGTGGAGCTCGACGACCGTCCGGGCCCGGTCCGCCGCCGTCTGGTGCGGCTGCAGTGCGAGTGGCTCGAGGTCCTCGCCAACGTAGCGCGGACGGCAATCGCCGAAGGTCACTTCCGATCCGATGTCGATGCGGAGCAGCTTGCCCATGACCTGTACGCCGTGATGCTCGGATACCACCATGCCTCGCGTCTCCTCAAGGATCCGCGGGCGGAGGACCGCGCGGCCACCGCGTTCGAGCGGCTCCTCGACGCCGCGCGCGCAGAGCGGCGGGGATCGTCCCGAAGGAGAGCGCCGGGATGAAATCCGGGAGGCGCGAGGAGATCCCGGGAGGGGCGAAAACCCTTCTCGCCGGAGCGGGGCTACGCGCCGTGGCGCGCTGGAGTCCCGATCTGGCAGCGCGGGCCGCGTGCGCCCTCTTCCGGCTGCCGCCGCGCCACCGCACCTCGGAGGACGAGCGGCGTCTGCTCGCGTCCGGGCGCCGGAGCTTGCTCACGACGGCTTCCGGGCGCATCGCCGTCTGGTCGTGGGGGCAAGGCCCGGCGATCCTTCTCGTGCAC
>DATFTF010000258.1:0-2035 GCA_035262245.1 Thermoanaerobaculia bacterium | reverse complement strand
GACGGAGGCAGCACGATTGCGTGATGATCCGACCGGCCTGACCGGATTTCTCGACCGGGTCGGTGTGGAGGTCCTGGACCCCCGCTCCTCACACCGTCAGTTTCGCTGCCGCAAGTGCGGCGCGACGTGGAGGCCGCGCCGTGAGCTTTCGGGGAGACTGTCGCGGGAGGACTGGCTTTGCTGGCGCGGCTGCAACTCGACCGCAGGGCCCGGCGAGGAGAGCAAGCCCGGCTGAGTCGCTGTCGCGCCGAGCCGACGCGCCGCCTCCGCAGCCTGCTAGCCTAGCAGGGTGAGCGGAGGGGGTGAACAGAACCTGCAGTTGCCTCTCCGGATTCGCGCGGCGCGGGCCATCGCCATCGGCGCGGACGTTCTCCAGATCGTCGTGTTCCCGGTCTTCTGGCCTGGCGCGGCGTCGATCGTCAACGACGCCCTGGACGCCGCCGTCGCGCTGGCGATGCTCGTCCTGGTCGGCTGGCACTGGGCCTTTCTGCCGACCTTTCTGGCAGAGCTCATTCCCTTTTTCGACCTCGTCCCGACCTGGACGGCCGCGGTCTTCCTCGCCACGCGATCGAGTCAAAAGTCCAAAGTCGAGGATCCCAAGCAGGACAGCAAGATCATCGACACACAGGTGGTGTCTTCCTCGCCGGCGAGGCCCGAATCCGGGCGGGGATGATTGGTGATGTAATGACCGACGGTCCGGGCTCGTTTGAAAAATGGAAGTCGTCACGGAGGATCGACATGGCCGCGGAAAAAGCGACATTTGCCGCCGGGTGTTTCTGGGGAGTGGAAGCCGCGTTCCGACAGGTGCCCGGCGTGCTGGCCACGACCGTTGGCTACACCGGCGGTCGCACGGGCAACCCGACCTACGAGGAGGTGTGCACCGATCGCACCGGCCACGCCGAGGCCGTGCAGGTCGAGTTCGACCCCGCTCGGGTGAGCTATGAGCAGCTGCTCGATCTCTTCTGGAGCGAGCATGATCCGACGCAACTGAACCGCCAAGGCCCGGACGTCGGAACGCAATACCGCTCCGCTATTTTCTTTCATTCCGATGCCCAGCGAGCAGCCGCCGAGCGTTCCAAGAAGCGGTTGGAGGACAGCCGGCGTTACGCCAGGCCGGTCGTGACGGAGATCCTTCCCGCGCCGGAGTTCTTTCCCGCCGAGGAGTATCACCAGCGATATTTGGAAAAGCGCGGCCTCGCGACCTGCAAAATTTGACCGTCCGGGAGCCGAAGAGCCTGCCGCCCGGAGAGGTATGATAAGGACGGTCGCGGCCGATTTCGCGAGGGAGGCGCGCGGATGAAGAGGGTCGTGTTGATTCCGATCGAGCCCGGCAAGAAGGATAGTGAGCGGCGCAGGAATCAGCGTAGGACGAGCGTCCCGCGCCGTATTCGACCGTCGCGATCTTCCCGCGTCCACTCCGGGCCGGCCCTCCTGAGCTCGTCCGAACGCCGCAATTCGTCCGATCGCCGCCGGCTTCCCGATCGCCGCCTGGGACTCAGTCTCGACCTGGACTGGTCCGAGCTCGAGTAGGACCGGTCCGCGGCGGAGTTTCGCCCGGGCGGATCTGGTCGCGTTCGATTCCCGCGACGGCCCCCGCTTCATGGTTTCGGCGGTAGACTTTCTCTTGGGTATCCAGCGGTAGACTCAAGGCGATCTCCAGGGAATCCACAATGGCTGATTGGTCTCGACTCTCCGATGAAGAATTGGCGCGGCGAGGACGCGATCTCGTCCGACGCCGGCAGTACGCCCTTGGGCACGAGATTCTGACCGAATATTGCTCACGGCAGCAGGCGCAGGGCCGTCCCATCGGGGCGTCTGTCATGTGCGCCTACGGTCTCGCAATCGGCATGACGGGCGATCTGCACGAGGGTCTGGAAACGGTCCAGCGGGCTCTGTCCGTGGATCGCCGCAACGCCGAGATCTGGGCGGCGGTGGCGCGGCTGGCCATGCACGCGGGCATCCGCAAGAAAGCGGTGGATGCCATTGCACGCGGCCTCGCCCTGGCTCCGCGAAACCGAGACCTTCTGGAGCTGCG